>JAJEAQ010000541.1 GCA_022822685.1 Trichodesmium sp. jk18x7bins.61 | reverse complement strand
TTGTAGCAATATTTATTGAAATTGATATAAGTTGTATTAATGCTAAATATGGCGATCGCTAGTATCTTAATTATCAGAGTCGGTAATATAACCCACATTTTACTCCCCTCTTGGAAAGGGGGGTTGGGGGGGGTAAAACAGTTTTCGGAATCACGAAGAAATGGGTGGCCCATCCCAACTACAAACAACAGACTCGCTAAACACTATTAGCCCAATTTTTCGCCCATTCCAAAGTTTGCTTAACTTGTTGTATATCAGCCGCTTCACAATAAAGTCGCAACACAGGCTCAGTACCACTAAACCGAATCAATAACCAACGACCATCAGCAAACCGGAACTTATAACCATCTATAGTCAAACAATCAACAACTTTTTGTCCAGCAACTTCCTCTAAAGGATTATTTTGTAACTTTTCTAACAGACGCGATCGCACCTCCATGTTAGGCAAAGGCCAATCTATCCGGTCATAAACAGAACTAAAACCGGTTTTTCCTTGAAGTTGGTGATAAATCGAACTCAAATCCTGACCAGACATCACCACTGCTTCTAACAAATAGAGTGCTGATAATAAAGCATCTCGTTCTGGAATATGAGTACCATAACCAATACCCCCAGACTCTTCACCACCCACAAGCACTTTCTCAGATAACATCCGATCAGCAATATATTTGTAGCCAATAGGAGTCTCAAAAATTGGCATCTTATATAACTCTGCCACCTTGGGAAATAAATCCGAACCGCTAATCGTCTTCACTACCTCCCCAGAAAATCCATGCCTAGTGGTGAGATGCTCTATCAGGATCGGAATTAAAATTTGGGAACTCAGAAAATTACCCTCACCATCAACAGCAGCAATGCGATCGCTATCTCCATCAAAAACTAATCCAATCGCCAGCCCTGCCGGATTTTCCACCCGATAACTTTTAATTTCCTGAAAAAGTTTGCTCAAATAACGAGGCAAAGGCTCAGGAGCACCACCATCAAATAAAGGGTCGCGATCGCCATTAACTTCCTGAATTTCTACCCCCAATATTTTTGGCAATCCTCCCGCAGCAGCCCCGTGCATTACATCCACAAAAACTTTTAATTTTCCTTCAGTAATAGCCGACTTAATAGTGCTAATCTCCACCATTTTCTGTAGAGTTTCACAATAACTCGGCCAAGGATTAAAACTTTCTATTTTTTTTCTGAATTCAAGGGGACTTTCTTTTGGTTCAACTATTAATAAATCTTCTATTTGCTTCGTTACTTCAGGAGGCACCGAACCACCAAAAGCCCCTTTTACTTTTAACCCTAAATATTTTCCTGGATTATGACTTGCTGTGAGCACAATTGCTCCCAGGGCTTGTTTTTGAAATGCTGCCAAACTAAAAGCTGGTGTAGGGGCATAACTTTCCGTTAGCAGAACCTCAAATCCTGCATTTTGAACAGATTCAGCAGCAACCAAAGCAAATTCTTCAGCCATAAACCTACGATCATGGCCAACAATTACTGTTTTACTATTATTAGTAGAATCAGCATAATTTTTTTCTAGGATTTTGGCAGCGATAGGAGCCACTAGAGAAACCCGTTCAAATGTAAAATCATCAGCTATAACGCCACGCCAGCCATCAGTTCCAAACTTGATTGGTTTAGCCATACCATAAATCCCTTGAGCTATAAATTGTTTATCTAATTATCTGCTTCATAAAACTGATACAAAGCGTCACATAAATTGACAATTTGATGTTTACTCCCTGCTAAACCGGAACTGTCGGCAGTACTCCGTCCACAGGCATTCACGGTAAAGCCTACCGCATTTCACAAATTAATTGAGGCATTTCAATCTCCCTCTATTGAAATACCACACTCTGGGTAATCATAAGTCCGTAGCAGAATCTCTCGCGGTAGACAATGCTTGCGTCTATAACCTTATCTTTACAATCCCCATCCGTCTACACAGTGGGGTCATTGATATCATACCATCATTTAGCAACGCCAAATTTACAATAACTAGGGGACAACCAAGAAGCAAAAATTACCACCTACACCTCTGGTAGATTTTGGTGTTTGAGGGGAGAGCCATTACCTGCTATGACTGTGCTGAAACACCTCTACAATATACATTCTGCATACATTCTGCCTTTTTTGTTAAAAGAATGTAGGCTGATGGCGAATTAAGCTCAGATATTCATCTCGAGTTTTTTGATCTTCTTCAAAAATACCAAGCATGGCACTAGTAACAGTCCAAGAGCCTGGTTTTTGCACTCCTCGCATTACCATACACATATGAGTAGCTTCAATCACAACTGCTACACCCTTTGGTTCTAAAACTTTTTGAATTGCTGAGGCAATTTGACGATTTAGTCGCTCCTGGACTTGCAATCTACGAGAGTACATTTCTACAATTCGAGCTAGCTTACTGAGACCTACTACTTTTTGATTAGGAATATAAGCTACATGAGCTTTGCCCATAAATGGTAGCATATGATGTTCACAAAGACTAAAAAGATTAATATCTCTAACTAGAACCATTTCATTATGACCTTCGTCGAAAATGGCATTATTGACAATTTCTTCGAGGGATTGATTATAACCGCCAGTCAGGAATCGCATTGCATCTGCAACCCGCTTAGGAGTTTTGAGTAATCCCTCTCGTTCAGGATCTTCTCCTATAGAGACTAGCATTGTTCGTACGGCCTCAATCATAGCCTCCTTGTTCTCTTGAGCAGGAAGTTTTTGCTGAATTAATTGACCATTGGATGAAGAGTTACGATTAGGTCTATAGGAAATTTTACCACTTGAATCTTCTGCATCAAAGGTTTTAGCACCATTGATACTGAATGTGTTGTTAAGATTGGAAGCGTTGGGAAAAGTTTGAGTCATAATAGATTCCGTATCAGATATAAAAAAGCAGGTTGTATATTGACCTAAATTTTGCTAGGCCATTTAGCTTTGTTCCCTGTTCTATGTTAACTAGTAGTGACATACCTTAACTACTCCCATCAGTAATGTACCTACACGCTCTACATTAGTTTTCAGTGTAGGCTTCTGATTTCTGTTGCAGACGGTTAGAACTTTCTTTGAAATCAGGTCAGTTTTCGACTTACCTATACCACCTGATCTTTGCAGTGTTTTATCGTTGGGAACATCTAGCCAGACTTGCTTTAAATTAATTGAAGCATTAATATCTCTATTAATATTTGGCCAATTGATCATTGGGTAAAAACTGGGGTTGGTAATTTGAAAGATGACTGTCTTGTGAGAGTAATACCCCTTACCCAATCTGCTTAAGTATTTGGATCGAGCATCAGGGAATGGCCTGCTCAAGTTTCATCTCTTGATTTACCAA
>JAJEAQ010000169.1 GCA_022822685.1 Trichodesmium sp. jk18x7bins.61 | reverse complement strand
ATATCAACTCCCCATTAACTCCAGTGCGCCTATGCGCTTTGGCTCTGATTGAGTCCTGTTGCCTGCTTCACTCTAGGTTCCGGGTATGGTTCCCGAACTGTGGCCTGGTAGGGATTCACCCTTTCCCTAGCGGGTGGGACTTTAACCTTTTGGTTTCACCCACATTCTTGTCTCAGTTATCCGTCCTGTATGGGTTACGGGGGCTGGACTCTTAGCTATACATCCTTAGTTGCTAGGGGTTCCTGCTAAGAAACGAACCGCACGTACATTTTAATGTCAATGACTATCAACTGTTACAAAAAAATTCTCAGTCAATCAACCACTCTATTTTTTCTACTGATTTACCATCTGAGTTAGTCTCATGTCTAGAATCTGCAATTAATAACCTCAATGCCGAAGTACTGATTTTTAAACTTTATTTAGCTTCTCCTCTCTTAGAAACTTTAGGTATATTCGAGCCCATAGTTTGTCAAACTAAATCAGAAGACTTTACCCAAGGAATTAAACAAGTATGGAGAGAAATATTCAAGGCTAAGAGTTTATTATATTGCCATAGTCACCAAGTTGAAATTCAGCAACTGCAACCAGTAGTTTTAGTACAACCTTTACAGTCAGCGATCGCTTCAGGCAATATTCAAGTTTTTGCTAATAGCTGGGAAATTCAGGCTACTTATGGTTTAGGACTATCAATTGATTTAGGACAAATTACGCCAGATTCTTATATTATTTCTCCTGAAGATCATAGTCTACAAGAGCAAAAGTTAGGTCATAAAATCATAGCTTATAACCTCGATCAAGCTATTCAAAAAGTAAGTTATACAGATACATGGCAAGAAGTATATCATACTCAAATGCCGATTCCTGATACTTTACCAGCACTACAAGCTTTTTTATTACCGGAACAGCTACAACAAGAATTTGTTTTCGAGGAAAATTACTTACAGCTATTAATTAAATTAACTCAGGATATTGCCAATAATACTGATGCTAATTTTTGGGGTAAGTGGAGTTTATTTAAAAATAATAATGATGTTGAACCACAACTATTAATTACAGATTTTAAAAAAATTCATAAAGATGTTTTTTCTGGAATTATGCACAACCACAAACAAAATTTGATATATTTACTTCAGTCAGCAGCGGCAGAGCAATCAACATCTCTTGAACAATCTCATTATCCTATAATTAGAGGCATAGCTGCGTCAGCAGGAACAGTAACAACTAAAGCGATAGTTATCAAGAGCTTGGCTCCACAAAAAGAAGAATTTCCGACAGGAGCAATTTTAGTTGTACCCGCAATTATTCCTAGTTATTTACCATTACTTAAAAAGGCTTCTGCAATTATTTCTGAACAGGGTGGATTACAAGTCATGCTGCTATTTTGGCTAGATAAATTGGGATTCATGCTACTATAGGAGCAACTAATTCTACTCAGATAATTCAAACAGGCAACTATTTATTAGTGAATGGAAATAATGGGGAAATACATCTGCTGAAAGCAGATAAAAATCAGCATCAAATATCAGAATAAAAAGTAGCTGAAAAATTGATAAATTATCAAAATATAGTTCCTCTTGGTACTAAGTTATTTGTTAATATCAGTCAAATTAATTCTATAAAAAGAGTGAAAAACTTCCCCATAGATGGATCGGATTATTACGCTCGGAATTAATGGCTATTGAATTGCTAGAAAATCATCATCCTTTATGGTGGATACAACAGGATCGTCAATCAGAACTTATTAAATTAATGGTAGAGCAGCTGAGTCAATTTGCTGCTGCTTTTGCTCCCAAACCGGTTTTTTAGCGTTCTCTTGATTTGGTTAGTGATATCGATAATTCTTCCAGAAATCAAGATAATCCGCTTCGTTAAGAACTTCATCCCCAAAACAAGCAGCTAGAATTAACTGTTGCCCATCAAATTCATTACTCTAACTCCATACTAGGACAACATGGTACATTTAGTTATATGCAAGAACCGAGTTTACTAGATTTAGAAATAAGTATTTTATCTCAAGTCCATCAATTGGGTTATAGTAACGTTAATTTGATTTTACCATTTGTACGTTCTGTGGAAGAATTTCAATTTTGTCGGAGTCGAATTGAATCCAAATGGCAAGAGAAACCGCATCATTCCCAAATTGGGATTATGGCAGAAGTACCATCAGTTTTATTCTTACTACCTGAATCTGTGAAAGCAGGAGTACAGGGTATTGTTATTGGCACTAATGATTTAACTCAGTTATTGTTAGGTGTAGACAGAGAAAAAGAGCAAATAGCTAGCACTTTTGATAGTCGTCATCCGGCAGTCATGAAAGCGATTCAAGAGTTAATTTCTCTGGCTAAAACTTGTGGTATTCCTTGTTCTATTTGTGGTGATGCTCCTGCTTTATATCCAGAAATAATAGATAATTTAATTCGGTGGGGTATTACTTTCATTTCTGTTAATGTTAATGTTGTTGAAAAGACTTATCATGCGATCGCTCGTGCTGAACAACGTTTGATTTTAGAAGCAGCTCGACTAAATAGCTTATAGATAGAATGTTGGGTGTTGGATATCCATAGCAAATTGCTGAGATGATTTGAACTGTACCTTTTTGACTACTTTTGATTTTCCATCCAGATAAGTTCTCAAACACGATAATTAGTATATCTCAGTATCAAGTGACAATTGATGTATTTTTTCGCCAGGCACTCCCCATAACAGAGTCGCGATCGCTTCTATACTGTTGAATTAAGCATCAAATTTTCGAGACACAATTAACACAATTATGTCTTTTTAATTTTCTCAAACACTTTGTCAAAATTTGGTTTAGTTTGCTAATATCGTAATCAGTAGGGGAAATACAGCTACAGTTTTTACTTAGCACTGAATAATCAGTCTTCATTACTAATGCCTCAAAAACAAATTAGTGCAGAAACTAAACTTTCTCAATGGAGAAAAAGGTTTTCTCTGAATTACTTGCCCCGTTTAGTACCACCTACCGCAGTTTTATTTGGAACTCTTTTCTGTTTGGGAGTAGGTTCGCTTTTTTACTTTGCCGGCCAATATTTAGGAGGCTTTTTTAAAGCAAATGCTCTTGCCTGTGCCCTTCTTACAGGAGCTTTAGTAGGGAATACTACTTTACTTGATGAAAGAATTACTCCTGGAATTGCTTTTACAGAGAAGAAAATCCTAAAGTTTTCCATTATTCTCATGGGCTTTAAGATGTCAGCCACCCAAATTATTGAAGGGGAAGTTGCTCCCATTTTGGTGGGCAGTTTCACATGTATTTTGTCGATTTTAATCATTTTCTTGATTTCAAATAAAGTTTTTAAGAACCCGTCAGGGGAAAGCCTTTGCTTAAGTGCCGGTTGCTCTGTATGTGGTTCATCCGCAATTATTGCTGTAGAAAGCCTGTTTGAAGGTATTAATAGAACACGCCTTTCTCTACTCATCGCTTTAATAGGTTTTTTCAGCACCCTTTCTTTGATCATTTGGCCTTTCTTGTTTAAAAATGGATGGCTTCCCTTTCTCAATGAAACCCAGTTTGGAGTTTTTAGTGGTGCATCAGTTTTTTCTGTTCCTCAAGCCATTGCCACTGGAGCAGCGGTTTCACTAGAAGTTGGAGGATTTGCAGCTTTAACAAAACTCACTAGGGTTTTATGTTTAATTCCTATTATGGTGTGTGCAGGTTTTTTTACCAATTCTGGGAAAGAAAAAAAACGTTTTTCCATTCCTTTTTTTATCGTTTGGTTTTTAGCTGTTCTTGTTTTAAATTCTTTCCCTTTACCTGAGGAGATTCCTGCATTCGGAAAAGCTCTTTCTAGTTTTTTTATGTATGGGGTGATGGTTGCTGTTGGTATGCAAACTATTCTCAAGAAAATTTTTACGAAAGAGATTTTTAAATATACCCTTGTTCCTGTTTTGATTGGATATGGAGTGATCAATGGGGTAGCTTTGGGATTGGTTAAATTACTTATTTGAAATTAAAATGACATTTAAGTTGCTCAGTATTCACGATATATCAACAAAAAAAATGTCAAAATGCCATTAAACTTAGACTGGGCGCAGCTTAAGGATTAATTTAATCAATCTATTATTCACAATACTTTCAGCTATTTTTATGCCTCTACCTTTTTCCCTTAGCTAGACTAATTTTCAGAACTTTTATAGACGAGAAAATGTATCATACGAATTTAATCAATGCTTGTTACAAATGAGCGACTATAACTATATCTATGAAAGACTTTGCTTTTCAGGGATTATTCAAAATGGCATCAGTCTAACTAAGGACTCAATTGAGAAAAATTATAAATCCAACCCCATAAAAATTTTATTAATTTCCTACTGTCAGAAATCTACTAGCAACAGTTATAGAATTATTAATAGACTATGTCACAACAGAATTTAATTACAATCAAGCCAGATAGACAATACAATCAGAAAAACTTAATATATTCACCAGAACTGGATTTGGAGGTTGTCAATCAGCAACTAG
>JAJEAQ010000019.1 GCA_022822685.1 Trichodesmium sp. jk18x7bins.61 | reverse complement strand
CCCCTCAGACAAAAATCATCATGACTACAGAACAATCACAGAGCCCGATGGGGGAAATGCAGAGAACACAAAAGAAGAGCGCAGTCGTGTTTGTGTAAATCTGTCCCCAATCGGTAGAGTACTAATTATAAATAAATTGTTACACAACTCCAGGGAGTCAGGGAGAGACTCCTCACAGTGGTAGATGGATGCCTATTGAATGATGAAATAGAATCTGTGTCTATAGAGGATGTGGAGATACGGCCTACTGAGAAGAATTTATGCTTGTATTGAGCTTGGGTTGGTTTATGATGGTGTTAAGTGGGTGAGTTTAGCTTTGCTACATGAATGTAGAAGTGCCCAGAATCCCGCGTTGTCGCGTCAGCGCGACGGAGTGAGTATGTCAACATACAAAGTAGTATGAAAATTAGTGAGTAACTAAATATTTATAATCAAAAAAAATATCCTTATTGACGTTAAAAAGAAGAAAATTTAGCTCAAAATATTAAGCATTTACACTTAAGTATGAGATAATTCTTCTTTAACTTCTTCCTTCTGCCTTCAGCATAGCTGCCTTTGTTTTGAATACTACATTTTGAAGTGGGGAATGTAGGTTTCAAAATCTTTGTAGTGCCTCCTCTATTGAACGCACTAATCTAAATCAAATGTTATAGATGGAGTAAGGGATGCTTGGGAAAAACTGGCGTACGAGCGCGAGTCAGAAGAAATGTATGCTCCCTGAACTCAACCAATACAACCAACAAAAAACTTGATGATGGCTGTGTAAAAAAAAGTCGTGTCTCCAGCTATAAGCCTTTACCGTACCTTATGTTAGGGTATCACATTAATTGTCACTCCCGCTTACCCCACCACGCATCAAAGATTATATGTGTGGAATGTGCGGAGGATTCTATTCAAAAAAATTTATGACTAAATTTGTGTTTATAACTGGTGGAGTAGTTTCCAGTATTGGTAAAGGGATTGTAGCAGCAAGCTTGGGCTGTTTACTAAAATCGCGGGATTATTCAGTCTCGATTCTCAAACTAGACCCTTATATAAATGTAGATCCAGGAACGATGAGTCCTTTCCAACATGGAGAGGTGTTTGTCACAGAAGATGGTGCAGAAACAGACCTAGACTTAGGCCACTATGAACGATTTACAGATACGTCCATGTCTCGCTTAAATAGTGTTACCCAAGGTTCAATCTACCAAGCAGTTATTAATAAAGAACGAAGGGGCGACTATCAAGGAGGTACAGTTCAAGTTATCCCCCATATTACCAATGAAATTAAAGAGAGGATACATAGAGTTGCCAGAAATGCTAATCCAAGTGTTGTGATTACGGAAATAGGGGGGACTGTAGGAGATATTGAATCTCAACCTTTTTTAGAGGCGATTCGGCGATTTCGTAAAGATGTGGGACGAAATCATGTTTTATATATTCATGTGACCTTGGTCCCTTGGATTTCTGCGGCTGGGGAAATGAAGACTAAGCCGACTCAACATTCTGTCAAAGAGTTACGCTCTATTGGGATTCAGCCAGATATTTTGGTTTGTCGATGCGATCGCCCACTGACCACAAGCTTAAAAGAAAAAATGTCTGAGTTTTGTGATGTACCTGTAGAATCTGTAATTACCTCCCTGGATGCTCAAAGTATTTATGAAGTACCTCTGATGTTAGAGACAGAAGGGCTAGCGGTACAAGCTCTAGAATTGTTAAATATGGAGCAACGTCTACCTAATCTTGGTCAGTGGCAAACTTTGGTTAAACGTCTTTATTATAGGGACAAGCAAGAAATAGAGGCTAATCGGACACCATCATCTACTGCTGCTTCTGTAGAAGTCGCAATAGTTGGTAAGTACATTCAACTAAGTGATGCTTATTTGTCAGTGGTAGAAGCATTAAATCATGCAGCGATCGCTATGGGTGTGGACTTAAAATTGTCTTGGGTTAATTCTGAGGATGTGGAGGCCAGGGGAGCTAAAACATATTTGGAAAAGGTGAATGGAATTATTGTTCCAGGTGGGTTCGGAACAAGAGGTATTGATGGGAAAATCGCTGCAATTGAATATTCAAGATTAAACAATATTCCATTTCTGGGGCTATGTCTGGGAATGCAATGTGCGGTAATTGAATGGGCCCGCCATGTGGCCAAGTTGGAGCGTGCCCATAGTGTGGAGTTTGATCCAGAAACACCGAATCCAGTGATTAATTTGTTACCTGAACAACAAGATGTAGTGGATTTGGGTGGTACTATGCGATTAGGTCTTTATCCTTGCCGTCTTCAATCTGAGACATTGGCGTTTAAAACTTATCAACAGGAAGTAATTTATGAACGCCATCGTCATAGGTATGAATTTAATAATGCTTACCGAAACTTGTTCTTAGAAACAGGATATGTTATTAGTGGAACTTCCCCTGATAATCGATTAGTAGAAATTATTGAACTTCCGACTCATCCTTTCTTTATTGCTGCTCAATTTCATCCAGAGTTTCAGTCTCGGCCTAGTACTCCCCATCCTCTATTTCATAGCTTTTTTCAAGCTGCTAGTACACAAAAAAGGAGTGATGATTTGTCTGTAAATGATGATGAAGCTATACAAGAGGAAATTAGTACAAGTCGTGTGTAAAGTTATTGCTCGGTAACTATTGCTTATACATTGGTTTAACTTACCATGACTTACGCAAAGCACTATATATAGTAAGTAAAAATATAGTATTCCACTATATATAGCGTTTACTATCAAAAAATGCGTAAGTCCTGCTTACTACCATGGTTTAACCCACTTTAATTATTTCTAGAGCAAGAGATGTGAAGAAATAGGCTTACAGCTTGTCTAGCAATACTGGCAGTTTACACCTAGTAAACTTATTTTTACAACCCCCATCTATCTACACGATGGCGCCATATCTTGTTGATACATACTATGTATACAACTTTCTCAAGGATTTTAGTCAGTACTTATTAAACCTAGTGGACTGACACAGCTAAAATAGTGCAATAGGCGTAAGCCCTTGTTGAGGAACGTATCAAAATCCCGCATGGGAACCCTTATGTAAAGCTTTGTTGGGTTTATCCTACGGATAAGCTTCGCTTACACTATCGTTCTACAAAGGCCGATAATTTTAGCTGTGCCTTACCACTAGCTGTAACTTGATAGTAGCAATACAACTGTTGGATTAAAGAAAAAAATTTTGTAAATTGTATTTATTAGACTTGTAGGGTAACTTGCACAATATGGAGAAATGGGAGAAATCAAGGCTTTGAGGGGGTTGTGTGGCCTATTGGGTTAAAATCAATTATGAACGGAGTATATACTTGATCGATCTTGATAGTATTACTGCTTTTTCTTTTCAGGGAAATAAGCGGATCACTTTTTGGTTACCAAATAGCAGTCAGCCAATTATATTAACTAAGCAAGCTTGTGAAGATTCCTATCGTTTAGTTCTAGAGTATATAAAAAAAAAGAGCGATATACTATCTAAGAAAAAGACTAATGAATGGTGGGTGCAAATTATTTACGATCGCGATGAATGGTTGATTAATTTGAATTCTATTAGTGCATTTGCTTACGAAGGGAATGGTAGGATAACTTTTTGGCTGCCAGATAGTACAGAAGATATTATTATTAATAATAATAGTAACCCAGAAGCTTATAGCAAAATTTCAAAATTTATTAAACAAGTAATTGGGCATTCTTTACCATAACTTTTCACTCAATTTACTTGATCTATTAACTTAGTCCAAGCTAATTTAGCTGCCCCCACAATACCAGCTTGATTACCTAATTTAGCAGTTAATAACTGTATTCCTAAACTAGAACAAAAAAGGACTCGTCGCTCAATTTCTGCTTGAGCTACAGGCAAAAAAAATTCTGAAGCAGCACTTAAGCCTCCACCAATAATTATAGCTTCGGGGGTCAAAACATAAATCAAACTTGCTAACCCTGCACCTAAAGTTTTTCCGTAATACTGCCAAAATTCTAGAGCTTTTTTATCTCCTGCTTGACCTAAATTTGCGAGTTCTAGAGGCTCTTTTCCAGTCACTCGACGAATCCCTTGAATGGAGACATATTGTTCTAAAGAGCCATTATTACCACTGTTACACTCCGGGCCGTCAGGATTTAAAGTAATTAACCCTAATTCTCCTGCTGCTCCTTGAGGACCTACAAATAATTGACCATCTAAAATAATTGCTCCTCCAACACCTGTACCTAAAGTCAGCATAATCATATTTTGAAACTGACTACCCGCCCCTAGCCAAGCCTCTCCTAAGCCAGCACAGTTAGGGTCATTCGCAAGAACTACTGGTAAATCAGTCTTTTCCTCTAACCATTTAGCTAGGGGAACTTCTTGCCATTCTGTCAAGTTAATCCCTATTCTAGAAATTCTACCTAGGGCATCAGTAGGGCCAGGCACTCCCACACCTATTGCTTGGATAACTACTTCTGATTGAAGTTTAATGCCTGAATGATTAGATTTGAGAGTAGCGATCGCCTCAACCATGACTTCAACAACTGCTTTTGGGGTTGCTGGTTGGGGAGTTGGGATAGTCAAAAATTGATGACAAACTCCATCTCTACCAAAACGCCCTAATTTAATTGTTGTTCCTCCTAAGTCAATACCGATTACTTGAGGGGTCATTCAAAACCTTTCTACACTGGAAGTAAATATTGGTTCAACACGAATAGCAATTATACTAGAGGGACGAACTACCATATATTCTCCTTGAATAGTCTTAATTGGCACATTGACAAATTCTTGAGAGTCATGCTTTGGAACTATAACGCTACTGTACCAAGTTTGAAACTCTTTGAGAGTAGGAAAACGTACCTCTTCGCGAGCACCACCCTCTAATAGTAGGTATATAGCAAATTCATCAGGCTTTTTGGGCATATCCAAATTCTATATTCTATTACCTAAAAGAAATCGGAATTTATTAAAATCTTAAATTCCCTAGTAGTTGCGACGGGAGGCTAGAAATATATTTTAGGGCGTCGCATCCCAACTACAAACAAGAATTATAACATTGTCGAGATATCTGTTGATGTAGTGGGTGATATTTTTAGCTTCCCCTGGGAGAGAGCAACACGGCGGGGCTGTCGCTTGCCTCATGAGGCAAATGCTCACTCTAAAATAAAAAAATTATGTATGTACAGTGGGGCTTTTGAATACCTCACTATAAAACCCACTCAATGGGAATATCCCGCTCAGGAAGTTCTAATCGTCTCCAGCAGATATCACCGAAAAACTGGGTCTCAAGCCTCCCCTTTAAGCGGGGGACTTTTTGGGGTTGATTTTATAGCATATTTATTAAAACCCCGCCGGGGCGGGCGAGGTCTTATCTTGTTAATTTAGAACATAAATCATGAAAGCTAGAACTGGTGCTCGAATTTATCCCACAACCTCGCCAAAAACCAAGTAAGCCCAACTATTTAGCTGTAGAGCTGTTGTCGGGAATGATTCT
>JAJEAQ010000819.1 GCA_022822685.1 Trichodesmium sp. jk18x7bins.61 | reverse complement strand
CCCCTCAGACAAAAATCATCATGACTACAGAACAATCACAGAGCCCGATGGGGGAAATGCAGAGAACACAAAAGAAGAGCGCAGTCGTTTTTGTGTAAATCTTTCCCCAATCGGTAGAGTACTAATTATAAATAAATTGTTACTCATCTCCAGGGAGTCAGGGATAGACTCCTCACAGTGGTAGATGGGTGCCTATTGAATGATGAAATAGAATCTGTGTCTATAGAGGATGTGGAGATATGGCTGACTGAGAATAATTTATGCTTGTATTGAGCTTGGGTTGGTTGATGATGGTGTTAGGTGGGTGAGTTTAGCTTTGCTACATGAATGTGGAAGTGGCCAGAATTCGGCGTTGTCGCGTCAGCGCCACGGAGTGAGTATGTCAATAATATTATCACTACTACCACTAGCGAGAATTTGGCCATCAGGACTAAAAGCAACTACATTAATTCCACGAGAATTTTTAATACTGTACAAAAGTTGGCAAGTTTCTTGATGCCTGATTTTAATTGTCTGGTCATCACTGCCACTAGCAATAAATTCTCCATTTGGACTAAATGCTACTGGCATTGAAACAATAGAATCTGAATGTCTAGATAGACTACAGCTAATTCTACCTGTAGCTAAATCTCAAATATTAATAATTCCTCCTACATTGCCAATAGCTAATATATTATTTTTAGGATTAAAAGCAACAGATAAAACTACATTACCACTAGCAATCATATCTCCTTGAGGATGAAAAACTATGACACAAATATCTTTTTCATGTCCCTCCAGGGTTTGTAAAATTTCACCTCTTTCTATTTGCCAAATTTTAATATTTCCATCGCGGCCACCACTAGCTAAAGTCTGACCATCTGGGTTAAAAGCAACTGTATAAATATAATGTACTCCCTGATAATAATTGCATAGAGTCTGAACAGTATTACCTAAATTTAGATCCCATAATTTAATCGTATTATCTTCACTGCCACTAGCCAAAGTTTGACCATCGGAGCTAAAAGCGATCGCCCGCACTGGAAATAAATGTCCACTCAAAGTGATCATCACTCTCCTATAATTAGGATCGGAAATATCATCCCCTAGTTGCCAAACTTTGACATTTTTATCTTTAGCACCACTAGCTAAAGTTTGACCATCGGAGCTAAAAGCGATCGCCCGCACAACTCCTGAATGACCGAAATATTCTCCCCGACTCCAATCACCGAGAACGTGAATTAGTTTGCCAGTCTTAACTTCCCAAAGTTTAATCGTTTTGTCATCACTTGCACTAGCTAATATTTGGCCATCAGGGCTAAAAAAACCACGCAATTAACATAACCTAAATGCCCAGTGATAGTCATAATTTCTCTGCCACTATCTACTTGCCACAACTTGATAGTTTCATCCTCACTCCCACTGGCGACAATTTTGTCATCTGGGCTAAAAGCAACGGAGCAAACCCATTTTTGATGACCACTGAAAGTCTGTACGCATTTCCAACTTTGAGTCAGTAGGGATTTAGATTTAACTGTCTCAGTTTGAATCACAGTTCGAGCTTGAATACGAGTTAAATTAACTTGACTATTCGTATTTAAAGTTTCTATGACTTCATTCACAGACTGATAACGGCGGTTGACAGCATTTTCCACGAGTCTATCTAAAACGTTACCGAAATGTTCGCTCACAGAATTATGCTGCAAATACCGTCGCCATACCCATGCACCCTCACCTACATCAAATAATTCAAAAGGGGAAACGTTAGTTAATAGATGTAAGCAAGTCACTCCTAGACTATATAAGTCACTAGCAAATACTGCTTTGCCTCGATTTTGTTCCGGGGCAGTATATTCGGGGGTGCCGATGGTGGTGCCGGTTTTCAATAGTGCTGTACCCATAGCATATTTAGCAGCGCCAAAGTCTACTAATACTAATTCACTGTCACTATTTTGACGGCGAATGATATTTTCTGGCTTAATATCACGGTGAATGACATTGTGAGAGTGAATGAACAGAAGTACTGGTAGTAGATTATTGAGTAAAGCTTTAACTTGATCTTCGTTTAATGGCCCTTCATTGTTCAAGGTTTGGGCCAGATTTATTCCAGGACTAAATTCTTGGACTAAGTATTGTCGCTGATATTGGGTAAAGTGAGCCATTAGCTCCGGGATTTGGGAATGTTTGCCTAACTCGTCTAGTCTTGTAGCTTCTTTTTCAAATAGTTTAGCAGCTTTATCTATATTATTTGTGCCTTGTGATGCTGGAAAAAATTGTTTAATTACCCAGTAGGGTTTGGAGGGTTTATCTTCATCGATAGCTAAGAATGTTCTACCAAAACCTCCTTTGCCAATTAGTTTTAGGGGGCGATAACGGTCTTTAAGTAGCATTTTACACAGTTTTGGCAATATCTATTACTATCTGGGAGCTGGGAGTTTGGGCAATTGGGATTGAGGCAGTAACTCATGCTGAGTAGTTTTCAGCTAACGGTAATATTCATTATATTTTGCTTGGGAATAGACTGAATAAGTTTTGACTTTTTTTATAGAACCCATTTGGGAGCGGCAGCGTTCATCGCTAATCTCTTAAGCATCAGTCGCAGAAAACAACAAAGATTGACTTTAGCTGTGGCATTTTTGAGAGTTCTTTCTGGCGTTTTTGACCAAGCTTTTACCCTTTATTATGAGGGCAGGGCAAGAGGCAAGAGGCAAGAGGCAAAAAGATTATAGAAGATTACTGAAGAATGATCCCAGGGAAGTACACAAGCAATAAAACTGTTATAAACTAAGGGAAATAAAACGCGGAGCTTGAGATCTTTGTCTACTCTCTGAGTAGTTGACTTTCTATTTGTAATTGTTCAATCTCTTGCCTAAGAGTTTCTTTTTGTTGTATTATATTTTTTAACTGTTTTTGAGTTAAGTTAAGTTCCGCTTCAGTTCTGGCTTTTTCTGATTGCACTTGCTTTAGCTCTTCTTGAGTCAGAGCTTTTGCTGATTGCACTTGCTTTAGTTCTTCTTGGGTTATTTTTAATTGGGTTTCTGTTTC
Source organism: Trichodesmium sp. jk18x7bins.61 (assembly GCA_022822685.1). Classification (GTDB taxonomy): domain Bacteria; phylum Cyanobacteriota; class Cyanobacteriia; order Cyanobacteriales; family Microcoleaceae; genus JAJEAQ01. The sequence goes on along the minus strand of JAJEAQ010000819.1, from coordinate 1,416 downwards.
AGCTTTTTGGACTAAAGTTGTTTCTAAAGACTGATTAACTTGATTTAACTTGGTTAGAGCTAATTCTAAGTCAGCTTTTGCTTTTTGTAATTCATTTTGGATTATAGTTGTTTCTAGTTCAGCTTTTGTAAGTTCTTTGCGAGCTTCATTAAGTCTTGTTTGAATTTCATCTATTCTAAAGACACCTTTTCTTAATGGTTTACTTGTTGCAAATAGGATAGCCAAGGTTAGAGCCGAAAGAATACTGCCAGTGACTATAGTAACTAAAGCTGCAGTATCGCGAGGCCTGAGATTGAATAGTCGTAGTCTGGCTTTACCTACTTTTGTACCTAGGCGATCGCTAACATGAGCGATTACACCACCTAGAACTAGAATTACTAATATTAGGATGATACCGGCGGTCATTAATGGCTGCTGGTAGGGGTTGAATTTTTATTAATCAAGTGAATTGTTGACTTAAAGCCACTGGATTATGTACTGTAATTTTCTTCTTATGAATAGATCTCATTTCTTCCTGTCGAAGGTCTCCTAGTAGACGAGTCACTGTCACCCTTGTTGACCCAATTGCTTCTGCAATTTCTTGATGAGATAACTTGAGGTCGATTGTAATCCCATCTTTAGTGGGAACTCCAAAATCTCTACAGAGGATTAACAAAAAAACTAACCAGTCTTGAACCCATATCTCGGTGTGCCAAAGTTTCAATCATCATTTCTGTCTGTAAGATTCTAGATGACAGTCCACGCAATAAAAAAACTGACAGTTCTGGATCTTCTTTGAGAGCTTTTTCCACCTGCTCAATTGGCACTGATATTAATTCTACTGGCGTAAAAGCCACTGCATGGTAGAAACGGTCAGACTTATGGCCTGTAATTAAAGATAATACTCCAAATACACTATTTTCCCGAAGTAGAGCGACTGTGATTTCGTCTCCGGCTTCATAGACTCTAGATAGTTTAACTGCGCCTTTGATTAGAAAATAGACGCGCTCTGCCGGGTCTCCTGGAAAAAATATTGTCTTACTCCGTTCAAAAGTCTCTACAACTGGCGGATCTGCTCCACCAGAAATATTACGGAAAACAGATGCTAGTGGTCTATCACGATCATGGGTCACGACCAATTTCCTTACACTCTACAACTAACTGACTAAAATATCTCTTAACATTATGGAAACTCTGCCATTAAATCAAGATAACGGAAGATTCTTGTTTCAGCGACTCTTAGCTTAGGTCAAACAAGCGATTGTTGTTGAACTGAGCCAGACCATCTCCTCCATAAGCTTTTTTTGAACGGTATGTCCTACCCCAGCTAAATCCTCTATTTTTGATTACTTCTACTACAGCCACATCTGTACTTGAACAAAAGATATACTATCAAATTGCAACCTATTGCTATATATTATAGCGCCATAGCATGAA
>JAJEAQ010000642.1 GCA_022822685.1 Trichodesmium sp. jk18x7bins.61 | reverse complement strand
TGTCGAAGCCATACCAAAATTAGTTCGTACAGATACTCAGCGAGTTCATACAAACTTTAATCAAACTAAAACAGATACAGGGCGTTTATCTTCCTCCGAGCCAAATTTACAAAATATTCCCATTGGCACAGAATTTTATAGACAAATTCGTCAGGGATTTATCCCAAAAGAAGATTGGTTATTAGTAGCAGCAGATTATTCACAAATTGAGTTAAGAATATTAGCTCACTTGAGTCAAGAACCAGTTTTGATAGAGGCTTATCAGAATCATCAAGATGTACATACTGTCACAGCAAAACTGTTATTTGAAAAAGAAAAAATTACAGTAGATGAACGTCGTGTAGGTAAGACAATAAATTTTGGTGTAATTTATGGCATGGGGGCACAAAAACTGGCACGATCTGTCAAAATCACTGTCAAAGAAAGTAAAGAGTTTTTAGAGAGATATAAACAGCAATATTCTAAAGTATTTGAATATTTAGAAGGTTTGAAAAAAGAAGCGATCGCTCAAGGTTATGTAGAAACAATATTAGGTCGTCGCCGTTACTTTGAATTTGAATCGAAAACTCTCCGTGATTTAAAAGGTAAGAAACCAGAAGAAATTAATCTTGATGAATTCAAGCGTTTAAGTCAAAATGATGCTCAACTTTTAAGAGCAGCAGCTAACTCTCCCATTCAAGGTTCAAGTGCAGATATTATTAAAATAGCTATGATTGAATTGCATAGAATCTTGGCAAATTATCAAGCCAAATTATTGTTACAAGTGCATGATGAATTAGTATTTGAAGTTCCACTATTAGAGTGGGATGAATTGCAACTGATAATTAAAACTACCATGGAAAATGCTGTCAATTTAAGAGTCCCATTAATAGTAGATATTCATGCCGGAAAAAATTGGATGGAGACAAAATAGAAATATCTGAAAAATGCCATGTATAGTTAAGAAAAATTTAGTTTTCAGAATACACCAAAAATAAATGTAAGGGTTTGATACACTTTTTTTGAATATTAGATTCTGACTACTGACTTATGAGAAAGTAGTAAAAGTGGGTAGAGCTAAAATTTGGTTTTCCCGATGATAAAATCATGGTTTCAGAGTTTATGTTGACCAAAATAATTGGGGCAAGGAGGGGCGATCGCTTCTTTCTTAAAAATTGACTAAAGCTGAAAACAATGCTCAGACAAAGCTTCTGTATTATGAAGCCCAATCTGTTATAAGCAAAGTACAAAGCTTATAGAAAACTTTTCCATATACTAAAAAGTAACTGTTAGTCCATTAGCAAGAATGATATTTCAAACTTAAGGTTAGATCAAAAAGTCACTCAGCAGGAAGAAGGGAATAAATAGGTGTTTCCTCTATTAATTAAACATGTTTCAATAGTTGATTATAAATAGGGAGTTATCTGTATCAACATCTTCTCTGCTTCTTCTTGATTCTTTATGTTTTCATAAATACCCCATCTCGAATATAGAGTTGCCTACCATCGACTGCTTTGATGAATTTCAGATACAAAACCTGAGATAATAAAATTTTATCTCAATGATTAACTTACAGTTTGAGCAGAAAATTGAATTGAGGTTACAGCTTTTTATTGTGCAAGAGATATGTTAAACTCCTGACTGTAGTTTTGTGATGCTCCTACACTAAAAGCGAAAGGGTCACGTGTAGGCTACTATTGTCTGCTTGAGACAGTCAGAACTTCCTGAGCGGGATATTTCCATTACAGCGCTTTATAGTGAGGTACGCGTCTTGCCCCACTTGATCTGGGTAAATTTTTGATTGAAGAGGTGAGCATTTGCCTCATTCGATCGGATCTCCCCTTGCCTCCAGGGGGAGGATCTTCCCTTGCCTCATTCGGTCTCCGCTGCGCTTGCGGCTTATTCTATATTTAAACCCCGCCCGTAAGGGCGAGGTCTGATAGCACATTCAAAACCGGGATTCATAAGGGGGTTGTGTTGTGGAATTACTGACCCACTTTATAAACCCCGTCCCACGCGCTCAAATTTTTCAGTGTGGGGCAACTCCGGTGAGGAAGCTAAAATTTTCTCCTTGGATAAATCAATGTATATCAAAAAGTTAGTTTTAAGTGTAGTTGGTTTGATATTAGGTAGTGCCATTGTTACAGCAGCAGCCAGTATAGAACTAAGTGTTGAAAAAGAACAAGTAATATGTAAATTGAAAGAGACGGTAGAAAAGCAAGAAAGAGCAGGGAAAAAATTGGTTTTTTGGCCATTAATTGGAAAAGTTAAAGAGAGAGTAGAAGTTCCCTTTACAGCCAAGTTATCTTCTAATGTAACTTATACTATTCTGGGAGTATGTGATGATAATTGTAATGGCTTAAATTTAACTCTTAAAAACGAAAAAGGTGACAAGATAACCAATGATGAAAAACCAGAAGGCATTCCGGTAATCTCTTTTACCCCTACTGAAAATAGTAATTATCAAATTACTGCCAGACCAGATAAATGTTCAGGTGAAACATGTGAATTTGGTATGGTTTTATTTGTGCCTAAAAATGTTGAGTTAGAAGTGGCATCGGAGCTACCAGAGGAGTTATATTTATTTAAGTTTTGCCAATAAGAGACTGATGCTCAAAGTGAGGGGAGAAGGAAAATTATTTACAAATACGTCATCAATAATAATTAATCGGTGATTTGGCCAGATTTCTGTTCGACAAGAAGCTATTGAAGTAGCACTATATAGTTTTTGTTGGCAAGAGTTAGGAGTAGGGAATTGGGAGTAGGGGGTGGGGATTTTATTGTATAGCGCTTCGCGCTGGTATAGTTACAGATTGAAACATGGTAACTGCTCAGTAAAAGGAGATTCAATCCTGATTTGCAAATACGCCAGAGCGAAGCGCTATAACTATCTTTTTTGAATTTGGTATAACGCTCCGGACATGATATTAAACTCATAAGGCAGAAAGAGTTAAGATTCTTATAGCTTCTAGCTTTTGGCTCCTGAATACTAACTGCTAATCCGACAAGTTGATCAAGAAAACAAAAAATTATGCAACTAAACAATCCAAATCAATTTACAGAAAAAACTTGGGAAGCGATCGCTCAGACTCCCGAGATTGCTAAAAATACTCAACAACAACAAATAGAAACCGAACATTTAATGAAAGCTTTGCTAGAACAAAATGGACTAGCAATCAGTCTCTTCAACAAAGCTGGAGTATCAACTTCTCAAGTACAAGAATACACGGACACATTTATCAACAATCAACCAAAAATCAAAAATACATCTAACAGTAATGTCTACTTAGGTCGTTCTCTCGAGACTTTACTAGACAATGCAGAAAGCTGTCAAAAAGAATATGGAGACGAGTATATATCTATTGAGCATATCATGCTGGCCTACCTAAAAGACGATCGCTTTGGCAAAAATCTCTACCAAGAAATCAAGCTTGATGAGGCTAAACTCAAAGATATCATTGCCCTAGTTAGAGGTAACCAAAAAGTAACAGACAAAAATCCTGAAGGCAAATATGATGCCCTAGAAAAATATGGTCGTGATCTCACAGAATTTGCCCGCCTAGGCCAACTCGACCCCGTAATTGGCCGTGATGATGAAATTAGGCGGACGATTCAAATACTCAGCCGTCGCACTAAAAACAATCCAGTGTTAATAGGTGAACCAGGGGTAGGAAAAACAGCGATCGCTGAAGGTTTAGCCCAAAGAGTCATTGCTGGAGATGTGCCCCAATCCCTCAAAGACCGCCGATTAATTGCTCTAGACATGGGTGCCTTAATTGCAGGTGCCAAGTTTAGAGGAGAATTTGAAGAACGTCTCAAAGCAGTTCTCAAAGAGGTGACAGAATCAAGGGGCCAAATAATTTTATTTATTGATGAAATTCACACTGTTGTCGGTGCAGGTGCAACTCAAGGCGCAATGGATGCAGGCAACCTACTCAAACCAATGTTAGCTAGAGGGGAACTGCGATGTATAGGGGCAACAACTCTGGATGAATACCGGAAATACATTGAAAAAGATGCTGCCCTAGAACGTCGTTTCCAACAAGTATATGTGGATCAACCTACTGTAGCAGATACGATTTCAATTTTACGTGGTCTCAAAGAACGTTATGAAGTACATCACGGTGTGAAAATTTCTGATAGTTCTCTAGTAGCTGCTGCTACCTTGTCTACTAGATATATTAGCGATCGCTTCCTACCAGACAAGGCGATCGACTTAGTAGATGAAGCGGCAGCTAAACTAAAAATGGAAATTACTTCCAAACCTGAAGAGCTTGATGAAATCGACCGCAGAATTATCCAGCTAGAAATGGAGAAGTTATCCCTACAAAAAGAAAGTGACTCTGCCTCTAAAGAAAGATTGGAGAGATTGGAAAAAGATTTAGCTAATCTCAAAGATGAACAACACGCCCTAAATGCGCAGTGGGAAGCAGAAAAAAGTACCATCGATAAAATTCAGAGCCTGAAGGAAGAGATTGATAAAGTTAACATTGAAATTCAGCAAGCAGAGCGAGATTATGACCTTAATCGCGCTGCTGAATTGAAATATGGTAAATTGATTAATCTACAGAAACAAGTGGAGGAAGAAGAAGCTAAACTGGCAGCAACTCAAACCAGTGGGCAAACTTTGTTACGGGAAGAAGTGACAGAAGCTGATATTGCTGAGATTATTTCCAAGTGGACAGGTATCCCTATCAGCAAATTAGTAGAGTCGGAAAGAGAAAAACTGTTGCACCTTGAAGCAGAGTTGCATAGGCGAGTTATTGGGCAGGATGAAGCAGTGACTGCTGTTGCTGATGCAATTCAGCGCTCGCGTGCTGGTTTAGCTGATCCCAATCGCCCGGTGGCGAGTTTTATTTTTCTCGGCCCTACTGGTGTCGGTAAAACAGAATTAACAAAAGCCTTGGCAGCATATCTATTTGATACCGAAGATGCAATGGTACGTATTGATATGTCTGAGTATATGGAAAAACATTCTGTATCTCGTTTGATTGGCGCTCCTCCTGGATATGTAGGCTATGATGAAGGCGGTCAGTTAACGAAAGCTATTCGCCGTCGGCCATACACAGTAATTTTGTTTGATGAAGTTGAAAAAGCCCACCCGGATGTGTTTAATATCATGCTACAAATTCTTGATGATGGGCGCGTTACTGATGCTCAAGGTCATACGGTTGATTTTAAGAATAGTGTGATTATTATGACAAGCAATATTGGTTCTCAGTTTATCTTAGATGTCACCAATGATTATGAGCAAATACAAAATCGGGTTATGGAAGCGTTGCGCTCTGCTTTCCGCCCAGAGTTTCTGAATCGTATTGATGAAACTATTATTTTCCATGGTTTGCAGAAAGAGCAGTTGCGAGAAATTGTGCAGTTGCAAATTGTGCGTTTAGAGAAGCGGTTAGCTGAACGCAAGATGTCACTGAAACTGGCTGATGCTGCTGTTGATTTTTTAGCAGAAGTTGGGTACGATCCGGTTTATGGATCTCGTCCGTTAAAGCGTGCAATTCAGCGAGAGTTAGAAACGCAAATTGCAAAGGGTATTCTGCGTTGTGAATTTAACGATGGTGACACTATTTTTGTGGATGTGGAAAATGAGCGACTTTCCTTTCAGCGCTTGCCACTGGAATTGGTAAAAGCTAAATAAGTAGTTGTTTCAGTCACCCCTAGCTGTCGGCTCCGCCTGCCGTAAGGCCAAGCTATGGGGCAGTATCAGCCCCTCGTTGCTGTGCTCCAAGTAGATCAGCCCAACACCTGACGGTCGAAGGCCCGTCAGAGGTCTACGTTATCGGTAAGCGTTTAAGTTCCTACCTAGGGATGCTCTGCCACTCCCTAGTGGGACTTACACAATTTTTCAGCCCAAATATAGCCCAAACTCTGTTTATGAGATGCAAAGAGGTCAATGTTTTGAGTTAACCAATCAAAGAAATGGAAAAACATGGCTGCATGAAAAGCCTAATCGGCTTCATTAAATGTGTTCAAAGGTTTAGCGCGACCTGAACTGGTCAATTGAACTGAGACACCTAGTCTCTTCGGAATTTCCACCCCAAACCCTCCTAGAGTAACCCGTCAAAGAACGGTACGTCACATCCGAGTAGGTAAGGAAAAAGATGGAATGCAGCCTAATAGCCGTAGCGAATTAATCAGTAGTCGAAGGAGAAATAGAAAGATGAACACAGACTAAGTTATTGATTAAACTGTGTCATCCCTCAACAGGCCAAATAACTCCTGACAGGCCTGAACCAAAAGGTAAGTGAGCGATTCTAAGGTTATAGTTAGAGTCGACGCCCGATATTATTCGGGGCGCCTCGACTTCAGAACCCCCTGTGAGACTTTCGCCTCATCCGGCTCCTAGTTAAACTAGGATTTATCCAAGCTCATGTGTTCATAATGATGACATTGGCTGTGGAGTGCCTCAAGGTTCCCCGGCTTCCAGTTGTTATGGTTGCCATC
>JAJEAQ010000271.1 GCA_022822685.1 Trichodesmium sp. jk18x7bins.61 | reverse complement strand
TGTTCCGAGATGAACCCAATTGAGTTGGAGTGGGAGCATCTCAAGGGCGATGAACTGGTTGGTCAGATGTTTGAATCGGAGTCGGAATTAGGGTATCAGGTGACTAGAGGACTGGAAGCACGAGGAGAGGGCAATGGAGCTCACCTTGAATATGTCAACCAGGGAGCGCCGAAATCATCCTTTACATAAATCCCTTTTTTTCTCTGGGACTACTTAGTAGAGCAATCATTCTTTTTTTTATTTCTCACTTAGTAAAAAATCCAGCGTAGGTGTTGCCTAGGGTTAGCTACATCCCTTAATAGAGTTGTCGCTAAATAACAGAATCCAAGGTGTTTTAACCCCGGTTAGATGTCAAGAATTTAACCAAGCTGCTGTTAAAGCAACTGCTAAAGCATCAGCAGCATCATCTGGTTTCGCAATATCCTCTAAATCTAATTCTCTTGCTACTGCTTGTTGCATATCAGATTTATCTGCATTGCCATAACCTGTCAGTGCTTTCTTGATTTGTGCAGGTGTAAACTCAGTTAGTGGTATTCTATGTTGTGCTAATACTAATGTTAAAATCCCTCTAGCTTGAGCGACTAAAATTGTATTACCCATACGATAAAAGAATAATTTTTCTGTAGCAGCAAAGTCTGGTTTAAATTTATTAAGTATAGTGTGTAAATCTTCATAGATTGTGATGAGACGTTGTCCCATTTCTTGTTTTTTTGTAGTCTTAATAACTCCAAAATCAACCATTGAAATAGAATCTATTTTGTTTTTTTTCGGATGATATATACATTTAATAACTCCAAATCCTAACACAGCTAGACCTGGATCTAATCCGAGAATTAATTTTTCCATTTTTATGATTGAGAGATAGGAATCATATGTATAGTAAGTAGTAGGGTGGGCAAATATTAAGTTATCACCGCTCCACTATAAATTTTGCATTTTTTGCCCACCTGAGATCAACCTATTTCTCAATCTTACCGCCTAAAACCTTGTAGTAATATTGATCACGAAAGAATTCAGGAATATCTAGCCAGAATTCATCTGGAAATTCTGTGGGACTGGCGGATGTAGCTTGCTTCGGCCTAGGAGTATAAATTAGTATAATACCCCCACCAAAATTTTCAGTCTAGCATGCTCTTCAATTAGTGGGAGGTCATAAGACGCGGAGCGACTCCCCTTGGGTATTCCCCACTAAGAGCTGATTTATCAAGTAAATATTAAGAAACTGAGCGCCTTGTCATACCAAATCCGCTTTAGTCAGGAGATATTCAATAAAGTCAAAGTCTCTGCCTAGAGAGGATTTGGGGATAGGAGATAACTACCCTACAATAACCGGATTTGGTATCAGTTGCCTACACTGAAAGCGTAGCTCCGACCTCAGGAGGCAAGCGCTAGGGTCACGTGTAGGAGCGTCACTATTATACCAAGCGTGAAAAAAAATGTTACAAATGAACGCCTGGAAGTCTATCCCTATGGGGATTTTGCTATAGCAGTGATTATTCAAATTGGTATTATATCAAGTCGGATTAATTAACCATAATGTAGGGACGTTGCATGCAACATCCCTGCGGCTTCTCAGAAGCAATGTTTATTATGGTAATGAGACATGATATTAAGCCGCCGTTGCCTTCTGCCTTATTCAATACTTGTAGCGAATGAAATATGATCAGCCTTTAGCAGAAGGATTTAGGAATCATAAGCTAGTACATCTTGGAAATAACCTACCAGTGAAAAAAATACTAAAAGCCTTGCTCCTAAAGCATTTTGAAAGTCTGCCTATACAACTGCTCCTTCTGCCTGATTCAAGAATCTGATTCTAGTAATCCAAAAACCCGATTAAATACTTTTTTTACCTTCTCACCAGAGTCAATACTTTCCAAAGGCTCTTTTCGTAGTCTATGTCGTAAACACATTGTAATCACACGACCAATATCTTCTCTACTCACTTCTGTCTTTCCTGCAAAAGCAGCTAAAGCTTTTGCTGCACGATTAGTTACTATATCTCCCCTTAAACCATCTACATCTAACTCTGAACAGACTTGAGAAATTTTGACTCGTAAGTCATGATCAACTTCGACTGACTTCAATTTTTCTTGAGCATCTACCAGTTGATTTTGTAATTCTTCTTGTTGTGATTTGTACTTTTCCAAAAATGCTTGGGGGTTTTGGTCAAAAGCTGAACGTTGCTCCACAATTTCCACTCGTAATGAGGGGTCTTTTACTGTTCGGATTTCCGCGTGCATTCCAAATCTGTCCAGTAACTGTGGCCTGAGTTCTCCTTCTTCTGGGTTTCCCGAACCTACAAGCACAAAACGAGCAGGATGACGGATAGATATACCTTCTCTTTCCACAGTATTCCAACCACTTGCTGCTGAATCAAGTAAAACATCAACTAAGTGGTCGTCTAAAAGATTGACCTCATCTACATATAATATGCCCCGATTAGCTTTTGCTAGTAATCCTGGTTCAAAAGCTTTCACCCCTTCTGATAAGGCTTTTTCAATATCGATAGTGCCACAGACCCGATCCTCTGTAGCTCCTAATGGCAAGTCCACCATTTGGACTTTTTTGTTGACAATCGGAACTTCCTCTTGTCGTGCGAATTTCTCTGCCACAGAATCACTTATCAAATCTGGCTCATTAGGATCGCTGTTGAAAGGGTCATCAACAACAACTGCAATTTCTGGTAGTAGATCAGCTAAAGCACGAATCGTAGTAGATTTACCTGTACCACGATCGCCCATGATCATCACACCCCCGATTTTCGGGTCAATTACATTTAATAGTAAGGCCAGTTTCATCTCTTCCTGGCCAACTATCGCAGTAAACGGAAAAACAGCCCGACTTTTTGGCGCAGTTGGCTGAACAGATGTGCTGACCCTATTATTGGCTTGAATGGTTGGACTCACAGTAGACTCTAAATTCTAATTACTCACCTTTATTGTCGCACATTGTGGATATTTAACAGAGCAAGTGTAGCTTTGACAAAAGTCAAAATTTCAAAGCTCATCTTAAGGTGAGTTCTTGACAGCAAATATAAATACTGTGACGCTGCTATCAAAGGACATACAGCTTTCAGTTAACCCTTCCGTCCATGACAGAAGTCATAACTTCCTTAAGGGTATTCCTCCGGAAAAGATCTTTATTAGTGAGCTGTATCTGCCTCACTTGTCTTTTGCTATACACAATCTGTCGGGATTCAGCTAGAATGCCAATGTTTACTCCTAGTTATTGATTGAAATTATGACAAGCCAAACTGCGACTCCAGTAATTGTCAATGGTGCTGGTGGCCAAATGGGCCGTGAAGTGGTAAAAGCCATAGCAAATGCTAGTGATATGACTCTTTTTGGTGCAATAGAACAGCAGCCTAATTACATTGGCCAAGATGCTGGAGAGCTAGCTGGTTGCGACCTCTTAGAAGTGCCAATTATTAATGATTTACAGGGAATGTTAGTCATGGCAGCCCAAGAAAAACAACCTGCAGTCATGGTTGACTTTACCCATCCAGATAGTGTTTATGAAAATGTTCGTTCTACTATTGCTTATGGTATTAGACCTGTAGTTGGTACTACAGGCCTTAGCCAAAAGCAAATTTCTGACCTAGCAGAATTTGCTCAAAAAGCTAGTATTGGTACACTAATAATTCCTAACTTCTCTATTGGTATGGTTTTGCTTCAACAAGCAGCGATCGCTGCTTCCCAATATTTCGATCATGTAGAAATTATTGAACTCCACCACAATCAAAAAGCTGACGCCCCCAGTGGCACTGCAATTAAAACTGCCCAGATGCTATCAGAACTAGGAAAAACTTACAACGTGCCCAGTGTTGAAGAAACAGAGAAAATCCCAGGGGCAAAAGGTAGTTTAGTAGATGAAGGAATTCGGATTCATAGTGTACGCTTACCAGGCTTAATTGCCCATCAAGAAGTAATATTTGGTGGACCTGGTCAAATTTACACCTTACGACATGACACAACAGATCGGTCTTGCTATATGCCTGGAGTTTTGTTAGCCATTCGTAAAGTCCAATCTTTAACCAAACTCATCTATGGTTTAGAAAAGATCCTGTAGGCTAGGAGGAACTACTGCGTCTACTACGTCTACTTTGACGAGACCGAGTTGAGATATCGTATTCTAAAACTGCACCAATTGCAAACATAATTGCTGTAAACACAAAGAATACCTCTAATAAACCTCCACTTTCATATTCTCCTTGAGCATGAGAATCTGCCCACTTAAAATACATATCAGCAATGTAGAGTGAAAATGTACCAGCAGCAACCATGCGCCAGGACTGAGAAAAACGTCCACCCCAAAAAGCTAGAAGCAAGGCTGTGGCAATAATTAGTAAGAATACATCGGCAATAATATAAAATAAATTGACGCTATAAGCAAAAGGTTCTAATTTTTCATCCATAATCATTACCCAAGATGGAACTAAGTTAGTTGATACTTCTTCAACATCTACCTCCTCCAAAGCGGGGACATCTGGACTAGGTAATAGATTAAAAAATGTCGGATCAGCTACCAAAATAGCCAAGGCCACTCCTGCCACTGCTACTCCACCCAAAACACCCCACTGCCAAAATTCTAGATTGAGTCGCTTAGAGGTAACAGCCAGAGTCATACCCCAGCCCAAGAATACATAAGTAAGGATATAGAAAAGGTCTGCTGGTGATACATCAGGGTCAAGTTCCCAGAGTAATTCCCAGAAACCAAATACCACACCAGCAATCAAGAAAGATAACAACCCTAAAGTAATGCCCATCCAGACATTGCGACCACTAACCATTTGAGGACTTTGCCAATTTCTGAAGCAAACTATAGTTGCTAGTAAAAAAGCCCCTAATTCAGATATATAAGTACCAATAGAGTACCAAAAAGGTAAATCTTCCCCAGGCAAAGGCACACTAAACAGGAGGAAAAATAACAAGGAAACTACACCCCAGACAAGACCAATAATCACAATAGTCTGGGCAGAAAATAAAGAGTTAGTTGGAGTAGATGATTTTTCTGAAGTACTGCTCATAGGAATATTCTCATCAAGCTTAATTTTCTTAATAATAAAGATTTTCTCCTCATTAGCTACCACTTTTAGCCCTATTTTTCAGATTTATCAAGAAAGAATTAAGGAGTCAGTAGCTAGAATTCCACAAATGAATTCCGTGCGACTGGAGGATGAATAAATGGGTATCAGACCCCCCACCAAAATTTTGAATTTAGTGGTCTTCAATTAGGGGTAGATTTGTAGACGCGGAGCGGCTTCCCCTTGGGTATGCCCCACTATATTGCTCCCTTCTTCAATTAGAGACTGTTTGTCAAGCAAATATTAAGATAGCTAAAGTGCTTAACTCTTGTGGGTTACGGCGGACAAATAAAATATCAGTGAGTACAAGGAAATAAGGAAATATTGACCCCATGGCATAGGGTAGGCCAGAATTTAATCTGAGGCGTGACAAACAATCTCTTAGGGACTTTTAAGGAGAAGAAATTGTGAGAAGTCAGACCAAAGTTGGTCAATTTATACCAAATCCGGTTAGAAGAGAGGGTTGCTCCTATCCCCAAATCCTATGTATGGCAACGGCTGCAACTTTTTAAAATCCCCTCTTACTAAGGCGGATTTGCTATGAAAAGGAGATTTAAACCCCATTGCTGAGTTCAAATCCCTATCTTCAATAAACCCACAATGAAAACAACAATGGTTCTAAAATGTTTTTTAAGTAAGAATGGAAAATTTACATATCACTATTTTACTTTCATCCTGATTCCTGCCAGCGAAGCAAGTTAAGTTAATATTAGTACAAATTTTATGTGAGACTGCACATAATTATCAAATTCATTAATTTATCTGTGTCTATCAGCGGTAAATTATTCTTGAAATATGATTCTATGCAGCTTGATTTTAATTTGGTATTCATAGGTTTCACATATATCAAGGCTACAAGAAGCCCAACTATCAACTGAACCTCCTATGTAATTTTACATTA
>JAJEAQ010000497.1 GCA_022822685.1 Trichodesmium sp. jk18x7bins.61 | reverse complement strand
AGATACCAAATGGGTTCTATAATTTATGACGAATATGGGGTAATACCAAATCCGCTTTAGTAAGAGGGTATTCAAAAAACTCGAAGTCTTTGCTGTGCAAGGGATTTAAGAATGGGATAATTACCCTATAATAACCGGATTTGGTATTAATATTTGCTTGACAAACAATCTCTAACACTACTGCCACGATCGCAACTTACCAAATAGACTTATCAGACCTCATTTGTAGTCAACATGGATCAAATTGGTATAAATTTAGTCCTTTAACCTCAGCTTAACCTGATCTAAGCTTTTATTTAACATTCATTCAATATAATTATCAGGGGATTTTGATTAATTCCTAATTAAACAGGAGTCAGAATTAAGGAGTCACTGAACCTAGAGAAAGAATTGGATGGGGATTTAAACCCAGAAGGGAGTAGGAAATCGGGAGTCGCAATTAATACCAATTTGCTTAAATAATTTTACAAATATAGAGGTATGAGTAGGGTGGGCAAATATCGCTTTCCATTAGACTTCTCCATAAATGAGGTTAAAACCCTTGTAAAATCGAGGTTAAAATCTATTTTTGGGAGATGTGTATTAGTCTCAATACCTCAATATTTGCCCACCTTAAATAGTAGCTGCAGCAAACATTGAAGCAATTGGTATTAATATCTATGAAGATTCAACTCCTACCCAATTGATGTATCGTAAGCCGATTGAAATTGTTAATGAAGAAACAAGCGATCGCCTCCTAACTGGAACTGATTTCGACCCCGAATCTTTCGTTATTACCGAGTTGCTCACCTTCGGTAACTCAAACTTTCCTGACTACAGGTTTTAACCCTAAGCGATGTTCATCCATGTGCAATTAACCGGACATGCTCTCAAAAATGCTTTCAACTATTACAGAATCTAGGTTTGACTAGAGTGTCATAATTATGTCTTTTTAATTTGCCCTACCTGAGCGTCAAAACTATCTTGGTTGATGCAATATAGAAATAGAGATGAGTCTGAGAACTCTCTTTTCCAAATTAAATTAACTTGATAGAAGGCAAAAATGGCAACGATTACTGTAAATACGACACAAGATGAGAATAATCTAGATAATGGGCAGACTTCTGTGGGAGAAGCTATTGCTCAAGCGAATAATGACCAAGCAGCAGATACGATTGAGTTTGATGCTAGTTTAGCAGGAGGTACGATTACCCTTAGTAATGAGAACTAGCAATTACTGAGGATTTGCGCGACCTGTTGAGTCTGTCGCGCGACCTGAACAGGTCGGCTCCAGGCTCAACAGGCCGTCTGAATTGGGATATTAAGTCCCTTGGGGATTATCACCCTCAACCCTCACGGAAAAGACTCTATGAGTCCGGTTACTCCTGTTCAGGTCGCGCGACAGGCTCAAGTAAGCAGTGAAACAGTTCGAATGCAAACCCCAAAAGTAGGCTCACCCACCAGGGATTAGGTGGAATAGAACAAGAGGGAAGGAGATGGAAAGGTGAACGAAGTCGCGCGTTGTCGATTATTCATGTAGCTTTAGCTAAAACTGCGTTATTTATGAAACAGCCAAATTATCCCTGATAGGCTGCAACCAAAAGGTAAGGGAGTGATATTGGTGCTATGTATTCATCAATATGTGATAACAAAAATCTTCTCGCAGAAAAGATCACCATCCCTTTCTACGAAGGGGGTGGCTCAAATATTTCAAAAACTTCAGATGATACAACAGGGTGAGCAATTCAGAGTCTCAAGGAAACTTGAGTAGGTTAATGGTAACAAAGACTGAACTCTCTGTTGAGTCAAGGATGGAAGAAAAAGGGTTTGAACAGGGAGCCTCCCTGCTGTTCTGTAATGGAATAGATAGGGATTCTAAATTTGTCCCCCCATGTAGAGCCTGTCGGCTCCCTGTTTCGGCGACAGGCTCAACCTTACCTGCCAACTATTACGGGTTTTGAGGAAAACCAAGTTATAGTTAATGCCAATAACCAATGCCGTGTGTTTAAGATTGATGATAATGATGATCAAAGCCAAATAACGGTAGTCATTGATGGAGTTACAGTTACAGGTGGCTCTGCAACCGGAGGAGGAGGTATTTACAACAAAGAAAATCTGACAATCAGCAATAGCACTATCAATGGTAACACTGCATACGATGGAGGAGGTATTTTAAACTCTTATAGCACAGCCAACATCACCAATAGCATTATCAGTAGACATCTCCAAAAATTATGTTCTAGCTATGGAAGAATAAGGCTTTCAGATTCCTGCATCGGAGATGTCTATTGATATTGGAGCTTTTGAGTTGACTGTTGAGTCGAATGTAATACTAGGCACTGCAGGTGCGGAACGTCTCAAAGGTACAGCGAACCCAGAATTGATTCAAGGTTTAGGAGCATTATCGCTCTAGATAACTATTTTATCTTTAGTTACATTTTACACCTTTGTGGTTCACCCATATTAAAAGCGCTGTAGATGGAGGTGAAGGTATAGGATATAGTTCGCGGCGGCAACAGCAACGACAGCTTATTGGGAGGCAATGGCAGCGAGCGGCTATCTGGAGGAATTGGTGATGATCTCACGGGGTGACAAGCAAGCTACAAGGTAGATCTAGAGGTGGTTTTGGAGATCAACTTGAACTACTCTTCAAGTAATAAAAAGTGCTTATTGAGAATGAAAGTGAGTTTGCATTTTATGTTGAAGAATAATTCAAGTATATTCTTAAATAATATTAGAAAAAACTCACTATTATTGATTTTAATTAATCACAAAAAATTAACTATCACACAGTATATTAATCTTTGACATGGCTTTAATTACCCTTTGATCAAAGGGTAATTTGTGAGAATTTAGCTTCATTAAATTTTATCCCCATTCCCTGACAAAATCATAGTAAAATGTCCAATAAATACCAGACAATCCGAGCCAAAAACTACTATGTCTTCTCTCGATCCTATATTTTTCATTCGTTCTTGATATATATTCTTGAAGACCTTTTTTAAATTACTTGCACCTTTGTGACTTAAAATCTTCCAAAATCTAGGTAAAGTTCTTTTTGTCCACACTACACTTACCATTAATATGTTAATATTTTGCCATTTGGTTCTATCTAAAATTCACACTAATTCTGATGGTAATAAAAGCAATATTTCTCTCATAATTATTACCAAAATCAACCAGAATATTGGCAGACTTAATTTTTTTTATGTTAAAAATATTTGTATGTGTTTTCGATGGCTTTCAGATTTGATTGGTAGGGGAAAATAAGCAGATAATTTCGAGATTTGTACAATTTTATGTACTGATATTAAGTACAGTAATATTTTTAATGTTGCCACTTGAGATTGACTCAACTGCTTCTTTATTTGCTCTTGATAATCACCTAATATGTTCACCTTTATTCCTTTTTGTGTGTAATTATCAACTCTTTTTTATCATATTTTTGAGAGTTTTTCCGTTCTTAAATTGAATAAATATTCAACCAAGAATGGGGGTGAGTTGGCGAGAGCGATCGCCAACTCACCCCATTCTCAATAAGCTTTCTACTTTTATTGAAGTATTATTCAAGTTATTCTGGGACACTCTCGATAGATCTAATTTGTGGCTTGCTTATCACCCCGTGAGGGTGATGATACTCTAGTGGCAGGAGACGGCAAAGATACTTTGCGTGGTTGCAGGAAATGACCGACTCAATGGCAGTGCCGGTATAGATAGGATCTACGGGGCAACCATGGCAGTGATACTTTTGTTGTGGCAGATAGCACGGGTTATGATTGGATTTTCGGCTTTAAGGATGGAACAGATAAAATTGAATTAGAAGGTTTGACTTTTAATGAACTGGATATACGCTCTAGAGGCAGTTCAACTGTAATTAAAATTGCTTCTAGTCGAGAAACTCTAGCTATTTTGTCCGGAATTGATTCGGGAGTGATTACCGAGGCAGATTTCATCTAAAATCCGGTAGCAGATGTTCATCCATTGCCCAGACTGCGACTTGATCCCCTGGGCATTTTTGACCGACTTCTGAGACTGCTTCATCAAGTGGAACTGGCTTAATCCACTGAGGAGTTGACGGTGATTAAGCCAGGCACAGTATGATCGACCAGAATGTTAAAGATAGCCCGGAATCAAACTTAAATCCTTGACGCTCAAAACTATGGGCAGCACCTCCTGGTATAGAATGGCTTTCGCAAACTATCACATCAAAATTGTAGTGGGCAAGTAAGGCAGCACAGCTCATACCACCAAATCCACTACCTACTAGGATTACATCAGTCTCCCACATTTTTGACTTCCCAAAGCATAAAAGCAACTGCTTACTTTTGTGTAGAAAATTATATACAAAGCACTTTTGTAGGCGATCGCTAGCTAAATTTGGGAACTAAGCAACGAAACTACTAATTTTATGGCTGTGTAGCCTCTAGATTTACTCTGGAGATTTTTTTCAGCAAATATTACTACAAAGTTTTAGGTGGTAAGACTGATAAATGGGTTTATGTAAGGTGGGCAAAAAACACCAAATTTATTGAGGCTCTATGATAATTTAATATTGGCCAACCCTACTACTCACTATCTTCTTAGTTGGGCTTGAGCAATATAGTTGAAATGAAGGGGCGGCATCCCAACTACAAACCAAGACTATTTCCCCTGGCTACAACTACATCTTGACCGTCACAGTCTTAACCTCTGTATACTGCTGTAAACCATACTCGCCCAACTCGCGACCAATACCAGACTGTTTAAAACCACCAAAAGGCGCAGCAGCATCAAAGGCATGATAACAATTGATCCAAACTGTACCAGCACGAACACTATGAGCGACAGCATGAGCCTTAGTTATATCCTGCGTCCATACTCCGGCAGCCAAACCATACATTGTATTATTTGCCCGTTCCACCAGTTCGTCAATATCCTTAAACTTAATGATACTCATCACCGGACCAAAAATCTCTTCTTGGGCAATCTTCATCCCATCTTGCACATCAGCAAATACAGTGGGTGCAATAAAATAACCGCGATCGCCAACTCTTGCACCACCGCATAACATCTGGGCACCATCTTTTTGACCAGATTCAATATAACTCATCACCTTATTAAACTGCTCCTCATCTACCTGGGGACCCTGTTCCACGTCACTAGAAAACGGGTCTCCTACCATCCGTTGTTTAGCCCGTGCCACACTCTTCTCTACAAACTCGTCATAACATTTCTCCTCTACAAACAAACGAGAACCAGCATTGCAACACTGACCTTGATTAAAGAACAAACCGTTATGGGAGCCTTCAATAGCAGCATCCATATTCGCATCAGCAAACACAATATTTGGACTCTTGCCACCGAGTTCCAAAGTTACGCGCTTTAAGTTACTCTTGGCAGAGGCTTCCATGATTAAATGACCGACTTCTGTCGAACCAGTGAAAGCAACTTTATCAATATCATGATGGTGGGAAATAGCAGCACCAGCAGTCTGGCCGTAACCAGACAAAATATTGATTACACCAGGAGGAAAACCTGCTTCCATAGCTAACTCACCCACCCGGAAAGCTGATAATGGTGTTTGTTCTGCTGTTTTCATTACTAATGTATTGCCTGTTGCCAGTGCCGGCCCTAGTTTCCAAGCTTGCATCAATAATGGGAAGTTCCAAGGAATGATTTGACCGACTACTCCCACTGGTTCGTGACGTGTGTAGCAGAAGTATGGGCCGTTGATAGGGATAGTTTTGCCTTGAACTTTGTCAGCCCATCCAGCATAGTACCGATAACAGGCGATCGATAAACGTAAGTCTGCATTCAGAGAGTCTTTTAGTGGCTTACCATTATCTAGTGTTTCCAGCCTGGCTAACTCTTCTTTATTTTCTTCCATCAAATCGGCTAATTTATAAAGGAGTTCTCCTCGTTTTGTCGCAGACATTTTCGGCCATTCGCCACTGGTAAATGCTTTTCGTGCTGCACTGACGGCTTTGTCTACATCGGGTGCATCTGCTTCGGCAACGTCACAAATAACTTCTCCTGTTGCCGGGTTAATGGTTTCAAACCGTTTGCCAGATTCACTTTCTACCCACTCGTTATTAATTAATAGTTGAGTTTGGCCGATTTTCACCTGTTGTTCTGGTCTTGTAGCAACTACCATAATTTTTGGCCTCCTTTTGTGATGAATATATTTGTAACTCTTTATCACTATTTTGGCTCTCAAATTTTATATTTTTTTAATAATGCTAGTTGGTATTATACATCACTCAACCCAAAGACTGCCTTGAGATTACTTTGCTGTCGTTTGCTAACACAAAGCTGATGTCATTCAGTCCGCTCCAGGTTTCTCCATGGCGAGATGCCGAAAACGTTAAGTCCTAATATTATTACTTTACTTTTATCCTTCTTTCTATAGTAGGGTTGGCAAATATTGAGTTATCACCGAGGCTCGATAAATTTGGCGTTTTTAGCCCACCTTAGATACACCTATTTTTCAAAAACTTTGTAGGAATATTCATTGAAATTGATATTACTTTCATAATTCTTCCCTTTGCCCTCTGCCTGATTCAATTCAACAAAGATTGAGAATACATACTGAGCATTTTGTCAATAAATGTAACGAAAATTTGGCAAATTGTTATCAAATTGTATCAAGTCAAAAGCTGACTCTACCTGTTGTTACCATTTTATGGTATATATACTCATTAACTATGAGCAATTATCCTCAAGGAGCAATACTTTAATGTTCACATCCGTTAAACCTACCGTTCGCCACATTGTCCCAAATGACCTGAAAGGGCGATCGCTCCTCAAAGTTGTATACATTGTTTTAGAAGCACAATATCAGAGTGCCCTCTCAACTGCAGTGCGGTCTATCAATGAAAAAAACCCTAACTTGGCCATAGAAATCAGTGGTTATCTGATCGAAGAATTACGTGATTTAGAAAACTACGAAAATTTTAAAAAAGAAGTTTCTGAAGCTAACATCTTTATTGCTTCCCTAATTTTTATTGAAGACTTGGCCGAAAAAGTAGTAGAAGCTGTCACCCCCTACCGCGACAAACTAGACGCTGCTGTCGTCTTCCCATCCATGCCCCAAGTAATGCGCCTGAATAAAATGGGTAGTTTCGACCTAGCTCAACTAGGTCAGAGCAAGAGCGCGATCGCTCAGTTTATGCGGAAGCGCAAAGAAAAATCAGGCTCTTCTTTCCAAGATGGAATGCTGAAGTTACTGCAAACCCTGCCCAAAGTTCTGAAATATATGCCCATCGACAAAGCACAGGATGCTCGCAACTTTATGCTCAGTTTCCAGTATTGGCTCGGAGGTTCGTCAGAAAACTTGGAAAACTTCCTGCTGATGCTAGCAGACAAATATGTTTTTAGAGACAAACAAAAAAGCTCACTCCAATACTTCGATCCAGTTGTTTACCCAGACATGGGCATCTGGCATCCCCTCGCCCCAAAAATGTTTGAGGATGTCAAAGAGTATTTCAACTGGTACAACAACCGCAAAGACATTTCCGAATATCTCAAAGATCCCCTAGCTCCCTGTGTGGGTTTAGTCTTGCAACGGACTCACTTAGCCACAGGAGATGATGCCCACTACGTTGCCATGTTACAAGAACTCGAAGCAATGGGAGCGCGAGTTATTCCAGTATTTGCAGGTGGATTAGATTTCTCTAGGCCAGTCGATGCCTACTTCTGGGAAATCCCCGCCAAAGGAGTTGCACCCACACCATTAGTAGATACTGTTATCTCTCTCACAGGTTTTGCACTGGTTGGGGGACCGGCTAGACAAGACCACCCGAAAGCTATTGAGTTGCTGAAACGGCTCAACCGACCGTATATGGTAGCCCTACCTCTAGTTTTCCAAACGACTGAAGAGTGGGAAGAAAGCGAACTAGGTTTACATCCGATTCAAGTGGCTCTGCAAATTGCAATTCCGGAACTCGACGGAGCCATTGAGCCGATTATTATGTCTGGGCGTGACGGTGCAACAGGAAAAGCGATCGCTTTGCCAGACCGCATCGAAGCTGTAGCCCAACGCGCCCTCAAATGGGCAAACCTCCGTCGCAAACCTAAACTAGACAAAAAAATTGCTATCACCATATTCAGTTTTCCACCAGACAAAGGCAACGTCGGTACGGCTGCATATTTAGACGTATTCGGCTCCATTTACGAAGTCGTAAAAGCTCTCAAAGGCAACGGTTACGATATAAAAGACTTGCCAGACTCAGCCGCAGAACTAATGCAGCAAGTGCTCCACGATGCTACAGCCCAATACCAAAGCCCAGAACTCAACATCGCCTACCGGATGTCAGTGGAACAATACGAACGCCTAACACCATACTCCGAGCGTTTACATGAAAACTGGGGACCACCACCAGGCAACCTGAATAGTGATGGCGAAAATTTATTAGTCTATGGCAAACAGTTCGGTAACCTTTTCATCGGCGTACAACCGACATTCGGTTATGAAGGCGACCCCATGCGGTTGTTGTTTTCCCGTTCCGCTAGTCCCCATCATGGTTTTGCTGCTTACTACACCTTTTTAGAACAGATATGGCAAGCAGATGCAGTGCTACACTTCGGCACCCACGGCTCTCTAGAATTTATGCCTGGTAAGCAAATCGGAATGTCTGGGGATTGCTATCCAGATAACTTGATTGGCAATATTCCCAACATCTATTATTATGCTGCCAACAACCCCAGTGAGGCGACTATTGCTAAACGCCGTAGTTATGCTGAGACAATTTCCTACTTAACTCCCCCGGCTGAAAACGCTGGTTTATATAAAGGTTTGCAGGAGTTGAGCGAGTTAATCGGTTCCTATCAAACTTTGAAGGAAAGCGGGCGGGGTATACCAATTGTGAATACTATTATGGATAAGTGCCGGATGGTGAATTTAGATCAGGACGTGACACTGCCCGAAACAGATGCTCAAGAGTTGAGTGGGGAAGAACGCGATCGCATCGTGGGAGATGTGTATCGGAGATTGATGGAAATAGAGTCACGGTTGTTGCCTTGTGGATTGCACGTGATTGGTAAACCTCCAAGTGCAGAAGAAGCGATCGCTACCCTCGTCAACATCGCCAGTTTAGACAGGGAAGAAGAGGGCATCACCAGCCTCCCCCACATTATTGCCAACAGCATCAACCGCGACATTGAGGAACTTTATCAAAATAACAACAAAGGTATCCTCGCCGATGTTGAGTTATTGCAAAACATCACCGAAGCGACTCGTGCTGCTGTAGCTGCATTAGTCAAACAACAAACCGATGCTGAGGGGCGCGTTTCCAAAGTCAGTAAACTCAACTTCTTTAACATGAAGAAGAAAACACCTTGGCTAGAAGCCATGAGCGAGGCTGGTTTCCCCAATATTGACCAAGAAGCGATCAAACCTCTATTTGAATATCTAGAATTTTGCTTAGAGCAAGTTTGTGCTGATAACGAGTTAGGTTCACTGTTGCGGGCATTGGAAGGCGAATACATTTTACCAGGGCCTGGTGGAGACCCCATTCGGAACCCCGATGTATTGCCCACTGGCAAGAATATGCACGCCCTCGATCCTCAATCAATTCCGACAGCAGCAGCAGTCAAGTCAGCAAAAATTGTAGTTGACCGTTTGTTGACGAGGCAAATGGAAGAGAATGGCGGCAAGTACCCCGAAACCATCGCCGTTGTCTTGTGGGGAACTGATAATATCAAGACTTATGGTGAATCTATGGCTCAAGTAATGTGGATGGTAGGAGTTAAACCAATTCCTGATGCCTTGGGGCGGGTGAATAAGTTGGAGTTGATTCCGTTGGCAGAATTAGGTCGTCCCCGTGTTGACGTAGTGATTAACTGCTCTGGAGTATTCCGGGATTTGTTTATTAACCAAATGAATCTGTTATATAAAGCGGTGAAAATGGCAGCAGAAGCGGATGATCCCGAAGAGATGAACTTTGTCCGCAAACACGCCCTCAAGCAAGCTGAGGATATGGGGATTAATTTGCGTAAAGCTGCAACGCGGGTATTTTCTAACGCGTCAGGTTCCTATGCTGCTAACGTTAACTTGGCAGTAGAGAATAGCACTTGGGAGTCAGAGTCAGAATTACAGGAGATGTATTTGAAGCGTAAGTCATTTGCATTTAATTCTGATAATCCGGGGATGATGGAAGATAATCGCCTGGTATTTGAGTCAGCGTTGAAAACTGCTGATGCGACTTTCCAGAATTTAGATTCGTCAGAAATTAGTTTGACAGATGTGAGTCACTATCTTGATTCTGATCCGACTAAAGTTGTGGCGAATCTCCGGAGTGATGGTAAGGCTCCCGCTTCTTATATTGCGGATACGACTACAGCCAATGCTCAGGTGCGGTCATTATCAGAGACAGTACGTTTAGATGCGCGGACTAAAATGTTGAATCCGAAATGGTATGAGGGGATGTTATCTCATGGTTATGAAGGCGTGCGGGAACTGTCTAAGCGTCTAGTGAATACCATGGGATGGAGTGCCACTGCTGGTGCAGTTGATAATTGGGTTTATGAGGATGTGAATGAAACCTTTATGAAGGATGAGCAGATGCAGCAGCGTTTGTTGAATTTGAATCCACATTCGTTCCGGAAGATGGTGACTACTTTGTTGGAAGTGAATGGTCGCGGTTATTGGGAGACAAGTGAGGAGAATTTAGATCGTTTGCGTGAGTTGTATCAGCAAGTAGAGGCTCGGATTGAAGGGATAGAATAGTAGATTTGGGATAGAGTTATAATTGAGGGGCAGACACAACGCCTGCCCTTTTTAATTTTATTGCTTTAGGTATTGTGTAAATATAAGCATGAGTATAAAAAGACGAAATAGTTCCAATCAAAATAGCGATAGCATTCAACTATCACTATTTAATGAGTCATTATTTGGTGGGTATCCAGTTAAAAATACATTTGATTATAGCGAAATATTAGAAAATGATAATCTCAAAAAAAAATCATCTGCAAATATATTAGAGAAACAGAAAAAAGATGAAATTACTGATGAATTAGATGCTCGTCAAACTATTTATGATCAAAAAGCACAGATTGAAAAATTCATATTACCATTAAGTTACGAAGAAATAGTGATAAAAATGGGACACCAAAGGGGTAGAATGGCTGAATTCATAGTGCCTGTCACTGAGTTTTAAGAACTGATAATTCAAATAATAAATGACATAGATGTTAGTGGTTATTTATTATTTATATATGGGACTTCAGGAGTAGGAAATCAACTTCTTTCAGCTCATTAGCATAGAGAAAACATATTCCAATAAAAGAAATATTGCCTATAAATGCTAGTGAATTAACTGTTCTTGACAACTCAAGTGTCAAGCTAAAAAACTTACTCATAACTATAAGGGAAAAATCTCAGACATTTTTCGGCGAAAACAGTAGTGAGGGTGACAAATTGTGCATTGTTATTGATTATTTAGAAAATTTACAAGATGAAGATGAAGACCAAATAAGAGCTTTTTTTTAGAGATTTGAATGGATTACTTCGTAAGTCTTCAATTCTTATTGTTTTGCCTGTAACAGAAAGACAAGATTTGGAAAAAATGCAAAGTTTTGCAAAAAGTTTTTCCAGTTCAATGTTTCATAGAAGAATACCAGTTATTGATTTTACTGGTCTACCGCTCCAAGACTATCCTAATATTACTAAAAAAACAATTTTATTTTTCAATGAAAGAAGCTGTTATGATTTTCAATTGAATGATGAATATTTCACAAAAATCCAGGAATAATATGAACAAAAACCTCAAGAAAAACATATTATTATAGACTATTTAAAAGAGGTTGTATATTGTTGGGAGGAAAGAACAAATTATATTACTAAAGTTATTCAAAATGTTCCCAGATATACCGAAGTATGGTTCATACTTTCTTATCCTGAAGCAGAAAATATTGTTGCTAGATTTGCCAAACAATCACCCGATCAAGTTGAAGAAACATGGAATGCTGATTATAAAGCTCTCTCGACATATATTAGCGGTCATGGTCAGAGAAAAACTGATTTGCCTCCAGAACGTTTGGCATTTGCACTGAATGGTATACTCACCACCAAAATTATGTATTTATCAACTAATGCTCTTATAAGTTGCATTGTTGCCTACGCTGAAGAAGTGAATATTCCTATATCAGAAGATGATTTTCCTGATCAAGATAATTATTGTATACCGAAGACTTGGTTCCGAAAAAAAATATGCCCAAGATAGGTTGTCTAGCACTCCCTTATATTTACAACTATTAAACCGTCGTATTACTACAGGAAATCGCAAAAGTGGCACAGTACAAAAGGCGTTAGAGAGTGTTATAAAAGCTTTTGAAAAATTCAATGAAAATATATCAACAAAATCAGTAAATAAAAAAAAAATTAGCGATCAAGGTCTCAACCAAGTTCTTTTTCTTGCTTGATCAAACGCATTTAATCAAACGGGTAACATATTTTCTAGTTGTGAAAAAAGACACTCATTTATTTAGACAATTCAGCCAGATATTTTGGTAGATGTTCATAATGAAAGATGTATTTGTTTAGAATTATGTTACACAATTGATACCACACCTAGCACCATTGCTGACTATGTTTTAATAAAATTGAATGTCTCTATGAAGCAATTACAAGACAAGTTAGGTGGATTCCAAGATTTCCCCTATTAAAATTGTCTATGGTAACATAGACAACCAAGAGTTATTAATTTTGAATTGATGTGATATTTAAGATCAAGTTATTAAGGAGCAAAAATGGTTTCAGTTAAATTACTATAACTGGAAAACTCTATCCAGAACCTATCCTTATTAGAGAAGCTCTGGTTATTGAAAAAAATGTGTAACAAGTACGATAAATTACTAAAGACACTAATGTAAAATATGGGCAAAAATTAGCGGAAATTGAATATGATAACAAGGCACCATCAATATGGTAAATAGCTGTATAAATAGGAGAAAAGATTCCTGAATCTGAATGAAAAAAGTACCAATAGACCTGTCAAAAAACTGTGTTAT
>JAJEAQ010000062.1 GCA_022822685.1 Trichodesmium sp. jk18x7bins.61 | reverse complement strand
GTAGAGCTCGCCTATTTAATTCTGAAGAAATAGAAACCCATCATATAGAACCTGTGAAGGAAAGAGGAACTGAAGACAAGGAGAATCTGAGCCATATGCACAGAGGGTGTCTTATTCATGTAGGGAAGCTAATAGGGTTTTGGTTAAAGCTACATCAGAAAGCGCAGACTCTTGTCGCCTACAGGTACATTCAAAAACCAAGTTGTGGAGCTGTTCCTAAGGCTTGAGCCCTGTGATGGGAAACTGTCACGTACGGTTCAAAGGGGAGGGAACAGGAGTAATCCTGATTGAGCCTGGAGCCTCCCTGAAAGCTCCGACTGAGGGAGGCCACCTGACCCGATTAAGCAAGTATAGTATGAGTAAAGTGCTGGCTATCTTAGGTGAACTAAGTGATCGAGATATTGATTGGATGATTGCTAATGGAAGTAAAGAAAATATTGCTGTGAACACTATATTAATTAATGAAGGCCAAGCAACTGATGCCCTCTATATTGTACTTAATGGTACAATGAAAGCTTATGTATCAGCGGTTGGAGATAAGGAAATAGGTATTGTTACTTCTGGTGAGGTTTTGGGAGAAATGTCTTTTGTAGATAGTCGATTACCATCTGCTACTGTAAAAGCAATAGAAGATACTTTAGTTTTATCAATTTTTAAACAAAAATCAACTCAAAAATTAGAGCCAGATGTACTATTTTATCTCAGATTTTATCGAGCAATTACTAAGTTTTTATCTACTAGATTACGAGGTACTGTTACCAGCTTTAGTGATAATCAAGACTTGCTTTATCCAGAAAGTATGGGGAATGAAAACACTGAGATAATAGTAGAAAATAGTGCTGTAGCTAGAGCTAGATTTGAAGCATTAATGGAGCGTCTCAAAGGTAACTAATTAATTGATAATTGATAATTGATAATTGATAATTGATAATTCTTAATTGTTGATTGTTAGAGGAGGATTCAAGATGCCAGAATTTGAAGAGAGAGAAACACAACAAGAGCTTGATCGACAAATTATGGGTCGTTGTCTAGAATTGGCCAAAAAAGCTTTGGGAAAGACAGCCCCTAATCCTCTAGTAGGTTGTGTGATCGCTCAAAATGGCCAAATAGTAGGGGAGGGATTTCATCCTGGTGCAGGTCATCCCCATGCAGAAGTTTTTGCTCTGAAAAAAGCGGGTGATAAGGCTAGAGGAGCTACTGCCTATGTTAATTTAGAGCCATGTAATCACTATGGACAGACACCACCATGTACTGAGGCTTTGATTGCAGCAGGGGTAGCAAAGGTAGTAATCGGAATGATTGATCCCAATCCTTTGGTTGCAGGTACTGGGATAGCAAAATTGCGAGAAGTTGGTATTCAAGTAGTAGTGGGAGTTTTAGAAGCTGAATGTCGCCAATTTAATGAAGCTTTTATTCACCGAATGGTCGTTCGTCGCCCTTTCGGAATTTTGAAATATGCGATGACTCTTGATGGTAAAATTGCTACTACTGTAGGTCATAGTGCATGGGTGACATCTCAGCCAGCACGGAGTGAAGTACATAAGTTAAGAGCTGTTTGTGATGCTGTGATTATTGGAGGAAACACAGTACGTCGAGATAACCCACTTTTGACGAGTCGTAGTAGTCAAGCTGATAATCCTTTACGGGTGGTGATGAGCAGAAGTTTAGATTTACCAGCACAGACTAATTTATGGGATGTGAGTGAAGCTAAAACTTTAGTGTTTACAGAAATAAATTGTAATCGAGGATTTCAGAAATATTTAGGAAAAAAAGGGGTGGAAGTGGTTGAAATTTCTCCATTAACTCCAGCAAAAGTGATGGTGAATCTCTACGATCGCCAACTTCTTTCTGTACTTTGGGAATGTGGAGGCACTTTGGCCGCTAGAGCGATCGCGGATGGTGCAGTGCAAAAAATCTGGGCTTTTATTGCTCCCAAAATTATTGGTGGGCAAATAGCACCTTCACCTATAGGGGATTTGGGGTTAGTCGATATGAGACAAGCTATTGAATTAGAAGATGTTAAGATGGGTGCTATTGGTTATGACTATTTATTGGAAGGTTATTTGAAGCCATTTTCACAGTAAAAAATCTCAAAGTCTCCCTAACCATATTGTTATAAAGAAATACTATAAATATCGGTGTGCGACCTGTTGAGCCGATCGCGCGACCTGAACATGTAGCTTTAGCTAAAACGCTTTTAGCTAAAGCTACATGAAAGCTCCTCTAGGGGGAGGCAACTGGTCGTCTGAAATGGGACACTAAGTCCCCTAGGGATTTTCACCCCGAGCCTACACGGAAAAGACTCTATGAGTCCGACTACTCCTGTTCAGGTCGCCGACCAAAAAGGTAAGTCCTTACCTTTTTGGCCGAAAAGTAACCGAAACCACTAGAGATTAAGTGGTTAGGAGCAAGAGGGAAGGAGATGGAAAGGTGAACAAAGTCTAAGTTGCTTAATATTCATGTAGCTTTAGCTAAAACTGCGTGATTTATAAAACAGCCCTATTCTGATAGGCTGTAACCAAAAGGTAAGAAGGTCAATACAGACGTTTCCGATTCATCTGTATGTGAAAACAAAACCCCTTCCGCCAGTATAGGTAACCGCCTTAATCATTTCAAAAACTTCAGACGATACAACAGGGTAAACCCGAAAGAGTCTTAAGGGAATTTCCTTTAAGTAGTGAGTCGGCAACGAAGACGGAACTCTCTGTCGGGTAAAGGATGGGAGAAAAAGCGTTTGAGCCACCTCGCCACATGTTGAGCCACCTCGCCACATGTGACGAGGTGGCTCAACGCTGTTCTGTAATGGAACAGATAGGGATTCTAAATTTGTCCCCTCTCGTTCATGTCGGCGACAGGCTCAAAGGAAAGCAGACTTCTCCTCTCACTCATGCGGAAGACGCTCAGACAAAAGAAACTTAAGGTCGACAAAAGTTAGATGTCAAAAAAATGACAAAGGTCGTTGAAGGACAATTGAATGGAGCAATTCAGGAAATTGTTAAGAATCTACGTCAAAGAATCTTTGCAGCAAGAAGGCTGGAAGTGAGGCTGGAGCGGAATGATGGGAAACTGTCACGTTCCGTTCTTAGGGGAGGGAAAAGAAGTGATTCTTGTTCATGTAGCTAAAGCCACATGAAAGCTCCTCTAGGGGGAGGCCACCTGACCCGATAAAACATGATAATTAGGCTAGTAGTTGCGATGAGGCGCTCCAGATACATCTTTGGCGCCACATCGCAACTACTAACAAAGACTTTTGATAATTAATGATCCAAACATGAGATTATTCACCAGCTTTTAAATAGTAATAAAAACCATGATTTTGGTATTGCAAAATGTAACGGTTATCTAATAAATTGAGATGACCATAAAATTGCAAATTTTCTTGGAAAAGTGGATCCGAATCTTTTAATTCTATCAGGTCTATAGTTACTTTTTTTTCAACTTGCCTTAGCTCCTGTAATGTTTGAGGTAGTTGCCAAATTACTTGAGTTGGATAATTAGCGATCACTAAATAGAAGTTTTTCTCGGACATAACTACTTGTGGTTGAATTTGCAGTTTTAACACCACTTTTTCCAATCTGGAACTATGAAAATATAAACGTTGAGACTGTCGTCGTTGCAGATTTCTGAGTTTGTGAAATGTGACAAAGTTTGAATAACCTAAAAATAAACAAATACCCAATCCCATAGCAAGTATATTTTTTGTTTTTAACCGGGAAGTTAATCGCCATAAACCTGCTACAGATAATATGGCCATTAG
Organism: Trichodesmium sp. jk18x7bins.61; assembly: GCA_022822685.1. Classification (GTDB taxonomy): domain Bacteria; phylum Cyanobacteriota; class Cyanobacteriia; order Cyanobacteriales; family Microcoleaceae; genus JAJEAQ01. The sequence goes on along the minus strand of JAJEAQ010000062.1, from coordinate 306 downwards.
TGGAGAAAAAACCGCTAGCCCTCGAATTCCCATATCAATATATTGGTAAAGTAAAAAAACTGCCAATAAAGCTGGTAGAAAACTAATTAAACTAAAAATACATAAACTTATATAAGATTGCCATTGCTGAAATTGATTCACCTTCAGCAGTTGGGTGAAAGATTTAATTATTGGCAAAAAAAAACTTTCTACTTTTGCACGACTTGGGTTTAATAGATCAGTTCCTCTTCTTCCTTCTGCCTCAAGTTGATAAATTGCTGTGGCAAATACAACTAAAGTAATGCTCCATAACAATAACATTGATAT
>JAJEAQ010000016.1 GCA_022822685.1 Trichodesmium sp. jk18x7bins.61 | reverse complement strand
TAGCAGTCAATTAATTTAACTTTCCTCCATGCAACTTCTCTAAATTCATCTACTCATCTAAATATTTACCCACTTTAAAATTATAAATTTTTCTTGATAGTTTATCATAGCGCCTCAATAGAGTTCATTATTAAAATCCATCAGTTATCAGTTATCAGTTATTAGGTAGGCTGCTGGGGGATTCAAACAGTTAACAGTTGTAACTCAGTAATTCCGGTAATGACTTGAAGTTGCTCTTATAGCGCTACGCTCCTCCCTCTGGAGGCAAGCGTTGTTTTGATCCTCTCAAACAGAGATCATAAGCCTATACTAAAAGCAAATAGGAGTATCTAGGGGGCATCACTGTGGGATGGATAAGAAAGAGCTAGTCACGTTCTCAGGAATGAGAATTTAATTACTTACATAATTTAGTCAGACTGAGGTTTAACCTATTTAGGCTTTGCTCTTAAAATTCTGTATTTTATTTATCCTCATTCCTAAAGAACGTATAAACGAAAATTTCTTCAAAGCAATTTCCGTTTAATCATAAAATATAATATTTTACCCCCCATTAATTGCTTTCTTATGCTCTGTGTCTTCTTCAAAACGGGAGTCTAAAGTGCCTATATTTTGATGAAAGATGCTTGCGCAGTACTCCATAGGAAAGGAGTATCAACCTCTATCACTGTCTTTTACCTAATTTCTTAGCTGTTTTCAGAATTTGTCCTGCCAGAATAGCCGCACCAAAACCATTATCAATATTAACAACACCTATTCCTGGCGCACAAGAATTTAACATTGTTAGTAATGGGGCTAAACCATTGAAGTGAGATCCATAACCTACACTTGTAGGCACTGCAATAACCGGACAATTTGCCAAACCTGCAACTACACTAGGCAAAGCACCTTCCATACCTGCTACTACAATTAACACATCTGCTTCTGCAATTAAATGTTGATTATTTAATAAACGATGAATTCCCGCTACTCCTACATCCCACAAACGCTTTACTGAAAAGCCACAAAGAGTAGCAGTAACTGCGGCCTCTTCTGCCACTGGTAAATCAGCAGTACCAGCACTTAATATTGTAATTATACCTTCATGTTTTGGAGCAGAAGAATCTGAGAACACAGCACAAATTTTTGCATCTTGATAGTAATAAAGCTGATAAATTTTATCCTGCAACTTTTCATAAATTTCTGGTTCAATTCTTGTTGCTATTACTACAGGATTTTTTTTCCGCATGACCTCCATAATTTTCACAATTTGTTCAGGTTTCTTTCCCTGTCCCCATATGACTTCCGGAAAACCTGTTCTGATATTTCTATGATGGTCAATTTTGGCAAAATTTTCGACATCTTCAAAATCAAAATACTTGAGCTTTTCTAGAGCTGACTCTGGAGTTATATTTCCTTGAGCAACTGCTGTTAATAAACAATGTAAATCTTCAGATTCCATTAATTCAAAGAATATTAATAATTGATAAAGTTTGAGGTTTAGCTTTCAGTAGAAGGAGTCATCTTATCAAGAAATAATTCCGAATTCAGAATTAATTTGGGGATTTTTTTACAACTTTCATGCTTCAATTTTTATTTTTTAATCAGAGATTTGCAGTTCATACAAATTCCAAAAACCACCACCAAAATCATTATATTTAACCCCTTTAATCCGGTTTCGTATAGCATCAAATTCCAGAGGATTTACCAAATATATAAAAGGTAACTCTTCAGCAATAATTTGCTGTGCTTGACCATAAAATTCTTTTCGTTTTTCTTCATCTAGAACTTGAGATGCTTCAACATAAAGATCATCTATTTGTTGTTCCCAATCATTAACTTTCCAGCCTTCTATTTTCTCTTCTCCTGGTTGCGCTCCTTGATTAAAAGAATGTAATCTACCATTGACAGACCAAATATTATAACCAGCATGAGGTTCAATACCTCCCCCTGTAAAACCTCCTTGATAAGCATCCCAATCTCTGGATAAGGATAGTTTTTTAACATAAGTATTGAAACTCAAAAATTGCAAATTTATCTTAATACCTATATTGGCAAAGTCTTGATTAATTTGTGTTGCAATTAGTTCTCTGATTTTCCTGCCCGCACTTGATAATAAAGTAAATTCTACTCTGTTACCTCCACTGTCTAATAACTCACCATTTTGATTATATTTAAAGCCAGCACCTAGTAAGAGTTTTTGGGCTTTTTCTGGGTCATAATTGTAAACTTTTAAGCCTGCTTCTGGGGATAAATAAAAAGGGCTAGTAACAGGAATCGGTGAATACTGAGGCGCACCTAATCCACGGTATATATTATTTGTTATTGCTTCTCTATTAATTGCATAGGCGATCGCTTGCCGAAAAGCCTTATTTCTAAACCAACGAGACTTAATAGGATCTACAAATGGCTTACCTTTTGAATTATAGCCCTGATTCAGATTAAAACAAATAAAGCTGGAAGCAGGTGCAGGACCTCCATTATAAATAGTATACTTGCCACGATTTTCTTCTCGTTTCAACAAAGGAAACATTTCTGGTTCTACTTTGATTGTGTCTAGTTGCCCGGAACGAAAATTTAATAGTTGATTATCTGTGTTTTCAATAATTTGCCAGACAATATTTTCAATATAAGGCAGGTTATTTCCTTTTTCATCCCTACGCCAGTAAAAAGGGTTTTTTTCTAAGATAATTCGTTGATTTGGAGTATAACTTTTGAGGCGATACATACCATTGCCAATAATTTCTTTCACTGGGGTATTAGTTCCCCATTTTGTTAGATAGTTTAACTCTCCTTTAGAGTTAGTAGTATGAACTGATTCTTGTAAAGCATGAGCAGGTAATATAGGTAATCCTCCTGCATATCTAATAAAAGGAACAAAAGGTTCTGGTGTAGAGAATTCGATGCGACGATTATCAATTTTCTTTACTGTTGGTAAAGCACCGCTTTTACCTATTCTCAGAATGTCTTTGAAGCTAGTAGGAATTTTATCATTCAGATATATTTCATTATAGGAAAATACTACATCATCAGTAGTTATAGCTTCTCCATCTGACCACTTTAAGCCTTCTTTTAAAGTAACAATTATTGTTTGCTCATCCTCCTCAATTTCCCAAGAGTCAGCTAAAGCGGGCTCTAATTCACCAGTCACGCCATTTTCAATAATTAAGCCTTCATAAATATAGCCAAAAATACTATATGCTGACTGATTTAATGGATAGTTGAAGCTAGAGGCATCACTAGGCGTCGGCACAACAAGGCGAGCTGAATAATTTGCTGGTGTTGGCTGACAAGCATTCAGTAGAAATGTCAAAATAATTGTAACTAAAATTGCTAATTCACGGTAGTAAATATTTTGCAGATAATTGATCATCTTAAATTGTTTTTCTGTCACTGAGGCTCAAATTTAATTTGTCTTAAAGGTAGGAGTCTCGGCGCTTTTAAATTGTGACTTCCCCATAGCAGTTGACTTTCATCTGACTTTTTAGCCCTCATATTTACGTAGCAAAACTACAGCATAAGCAGCAATACCTTCCTCTCTACCTATAGGCCCTAATTTTTCATTGGTAGTAGCTTTGATGCTAACTTGATCTAGCTGTATTTCTAGAGTAGTAGCAAGTCGCGATCGCATTGTTTTAATATGTGGCTTTAGCTTAGGACGTTCTGCTACTATTACTGAGTCAATATTGCTAACTTGCCAACAACTAGCCTTAACCAAATGATTTACACGGTTTAATAAGTCTATACTATCTGCTCCCGCCCATTGGGGGTCGCTTGGAGGGAAAAAATGGCCAATATCACCTAGACTGAGAGCGCCTAACATAGCATCCATAATTGCGTGAGTCAGAACATCTGCATCACTATGACCTATTAGCCCCATCTCATGGTCAATTTTGACCCCTCCAAGAATCAGGGGTTTCCCTAGCCCTAATTTATGGATATCGTAGCCATTACCTATACGAATATTCATCACAGATAGTTGTTGATCATCCTACTATAATCAAGAAAAAAGCGGGTGAACATTTATTTATGAGGATTTTCCTGCCACACCCTATATATAGGAATGGGGAGACCTGT
>JAJEAQ010000726.1 GCA_022822685.1 Trichodesmium sp. jk18x7bins.61 | reverse complement strand
GCTAATACATTCATACCATCAACTTCCACGCCTTCCATACCAAAAGCATGAGCTTTTTTATAAATTTCAGGTTCGGAAGTCGCACGTTCATGAGCCATACCAATTGCCCACTTATTATTTTCGACTACATATAAGATTGGTAGTTTCCACAATGTTGCCATATTGAGGCATTCAAAAAACTGGCCATTATTGCACGCTCCATCTCCAAAGAAACAAGCTGTCACTTGGTTAGCAGTTTCATTCCCCATGGTTTCCCGACGATATTTACTCTGAAAAGCCGCCCCAGTAGCAACAGGAATACCTTCAGCAACAAAAGCATAACCCCCCAAGAGATTATGTTTAGCCGAGAACATATGCATCGAACCCCCACGACCTTTAGAACAACCTGTAGCTTTACCAAATAATTCAGCCATAACTTCCTGTGCTGATACACCAGCACTTAAAGCATGAACATGGTCTCTGTAAGTGCTACAAACAAAATCTTCATCTGGACGCATAGCTTTAATTACACCCGAAGAAACAGCTTCTTGTCCATTGTAAAGATGAACAAAGCCAAACATTTTGCCTCGGTAATACATTTCAGCGCACTTATCTTCAAACAAGCGCCCTAACACCATATCCTCATATAATTTTAATCCTTCTGCTTTTGTAATTTTTATACTATTGGTGTCAAAATTAGGTAAGATACGTTCTTGGAGCATTCTATTTATCCTGAGCTAATACTAATGAGAGTAAAATCTTAATTTTGTACAAAAAATATTTAGCAATAGTTTCTAAATAAGTTTATACTTAATAATTTAACCAGGGCGTTCTGTATCAAAGCAAGACAATTCTACTAGCTTTTTACATAAGAAACAAGTTGGAAAGCCCCATCCTTTTGAACCTAATCCCCTAAGTAGTCCCCATGTTTAATTTATATATAATTTTGAGATGGGGTAAACGGGAGAGGTGATTGCTGTGGTATTATGATTACTAATGAGCGGGTACGGCCAAAGCTGAGAGCTGGAGGGATAATCTTATTTCATTAAAAGTAGTCCGGGAATTGTAGTCCGGGAATTTTGGGTTGATCGTTTTTTCCGTTAGGGATAACTTGTAAAAGTTGGTATGACTCTCTCTAGAACGTCAGTTTTACCTAAGCACGCTCCCATATTATGCCTCCAAGGGTACTGCAACCTGAACTATCGATTGGGTTGTATGGGGAATTGGAGACATATAGTAACTTCAGTAACTCGCCTTTGAGGAAATGCACTGTGCGGATTCCACTAGATTATTACCGAATTTTGGGTTTACCAATTCAGGCTACTGCCGAACAGTTACGGCAGGCACATCGCGATCGCACTCAGCAGTTTCCTAGAAGGGAGTATTCTGAGGTAACAATAGTTGCTCGTAAACAACTTATAGATGAGGCTTATGCTGTTTTATCTGATCCAGAACAACGCCATACCTACGATAGTAGTTTTCTGGCTCAAACCTACGAACCAGAGACAGAAAAACTCAAACCTACTCCTAAGATTAATCTTGAGAAATCTAATGAGCAAGAGACAAAAATTCAGGAAACACAAGAAAACCTTCCTAATTTAGGTTCTAGGCGGTTAGCAAGAAGTTTAATTTCTCAAGACAGGGATACCAGAACTGGCTCTGAGTTTGACCCTAATAATCCTAGTATAGAAATAGAGGATTTCCAATTTGTTGGAGCTCTTCTGATTCTACACGAACTTGGAGAATATGAGTTGCTCATCAAACTGACTCGTCCCTATCTGACCAATAATAGTATTGCTATTAAAGACGGACGTTTTGGAGACCCTTCATTAGTTCTACCAGATATTATCCTAACAGTTGCCTTGGCTAATTTAGAATTAGGTAGAGAGCAATGGCAACAAGGACAATATGAAAGTGCAGCAACTGCTCTGGAAGCAGGCCAAGGATTATTGTTGCGAGAAAATCTGTTTGTCCAAGTTAGAGGAGAGATGCAAGCTGACCTTCATAAGTTACGTCCCTATAGAATAATGGAGCTATTGGCGCTGCCAGAGGAACGAGCTTTAGATCGTCGTCGTGGGCTAGAAATTCTCCAAGATATGCTGAATGAAAGGGGTGGAATAGATGGTCAAGGTGACGATCAATCAGGACTAAGTGTGGAAGATTTTCTCAAATTTGTTCAGCAGTTACGCCACAAATTAACTACTGCAGAACAAAAGAAATTATTTGAAGCAGAAACTCAACGCCCTTCCGCAGTTGGTACATATTTAGCAGTTTATACTTTTCTGGCTCAAGGATTTGCCCAAAAACAACCAGCTTTAATTCGTAAGGCTAAGTTGATGCTGATGCAGTTGGGCCGCAGTCAAGATGTAAATTTAGAAAAAGCTGTATGTGCTTTACTTTTAGGGCAAACGGAGGAAGCTAGTCGTTCATTAGAACTTAGTCAGGAACACCAACCCTTATCCTTTATCAAAGCAAATTCTCAAGAATCTCCAGATTTATTACCAGGGTTGTGTCTATATGCTGAACATTGGTTGACTGAGGAAGTTTTTCCACATTTCCGTGATTTATCTGACAAGACAGCTTCTTTGAAAGACTATTTTGCAGATCAGCATGTTCAAGCTTATCTAGAAGCTTTGCCTACAGAAGCAGAAGCAGCTAATCAGTGGGTAGTTGTTCAACCTCGTCGGGAGCAAAAGGAAATTAATCAATCTCCAGTATCAGATTTAGAACACAAAGGTATCTCTAGTGTTGGTGGTGTTACTACTGCTGCTCCTACTTCTACCAGTAAAGGCACTTCCAATCAAGCAGAAGCTAGTTCTTCTCAATCGCTGCCAAAATCAGATCAATCATCCTCTCCTACAAGTATGCAAAAACAACGAACTTCTATGGGTTCTAGTCGTTACTTAGGAAGAATTAAGGAGAGAAGTAGAAGTAATTTACTTCAATTTAATGAAGGTACATCTGTGGGGAGCCAAGGATTACATCAATCTATTCCAGAGTATAGTCCACGTAGAACTTCAGCGAGAAGAGAATCTATTAAGTTTGATCGTTTAATATTAATTGCGGTTTCAGCATTCTTGGCAATAGGATTGATTGGATTTGTGACAATTAAGACTTTTGGCTGGTTAGCAAATGCTTTGGGTTTAGGTGGGCCTAGACTCCAAGGAGAACAAGCTATGGTGGAATTAGATAGACCTCCAATAGAAATTCCACAACCTGATCGGGTTAGCCTCGCAGCATTAGGTCCGATAACTCCAGAAGTGGCAAAGCTAGCAATTCAAAGTTGGTTAGATACCAAGGCGGTGGCTCTAGGTCCTAATCATCAAATTGAAAAATTAGCAAATATTCTAGTAGAACCGGCACTTTCTCGTTGGTTGCCTACAGCTAATGCCCTCAAGCGAGAGAGAGCTTACCGGAAGTATGAGCATAATTTAGAGATAAAAAATGTAAAGATGAGCAATACGGATGCCAATCAAGCTCAAGTAGATGCTCAAGTTAGAGAAAAAGTTGAGTTTTATGAAAATAGTAGATTGATTAACTCCCAAGATGATAACTTACTTGTTCGTTACGATTTGGTTCGTCGTAGTGGAAAATGGCAAATTCGTGATTGGAATGTAGTCAGATAGTTTTAAATCGCTGCGCTTGAAGGGATTAAGGTAATATGATAGAGCTACAGACTAGCACTACAAATCCTGTAGCAAAATATTTTTACTGGCGTTGATATTTCTGTACCCTGATTTGTATTATCCCCAAAATATAGCATTTCGAGCATCTCTGATGGTACATTAATTGCAGTCAAGCCAAGACTGATAAATGATCAGCTGTACCTCAGTTGCGATTGAACAAGTATATTGATTTGACTCGGAGCGCCTACATCTGTGAGCCTTTCACCTTGCTCCCCCTCCAAAGCAGGGCTGTTGCCTCCCGGGGGAGGAACTTCGCTTTCATTCTAAAAATTTATAATTGCTATGACCTTTATGCTGTGTGATTTTCAGCTAATATTTTCTCCTAATTCATCAATTATTCAGAAAAAATTTGGCGCTCGAACTCCGTGCGTGACCCTGCGCGATAGAACGCCTGTAGCAAAGGCTTTGAAGAAATTAAGGTTCAAAATCTTAAGCGAGAATGAAACAGCCTTGCCCCTCCTGACTACTGACTACTAAAGCAGTAGATTTTTGTACCTCACCAAGGCTGAGAACTGCTATATACAACTTTTAGGAGCCAGACTTATATAGCACTGCATTAAGGTTGTTAGAAAATCCTTCTTTTGCATGCATGCCTCTTGCCTCTTGCCTTTCAACCCAGATTTTTTTTCCTAACCAAAAAACGTACTGCTATATTAGTTATTTTTAAAACAAATATAAATTTAATTTATTAATTAATTTTGTTTAACTTCTCATAAATCAAGTAATGTTAAGAAACCTTAACATTATCAATCTAGAATTGCCTATAAACCCGTATCTATACTCATAATCTCTGAGTAACCCCCCTTGATAAAATTTTAATTTTTCTGCAACAGAAAAGACTTAAAGGCGCTCCTAGCGCTCCCATAAAAATGCTTTTCTTATAGTTTCTAAATATTAAGAAACGGGTAAGGCTTTCCAAGCATTGACCTAGTTCATTAGTTATAGCGCTTCGCTCTGGCGTATTTACAAATCAGGATTGAATCTCCTTTTACTGAGCAGTGCCCCTATTTTAATCTGTAACTATACCAGCGCGAAGCGCTATATTTAGGAAAGGAAAGTATTTCTCAAAATACAAGGAATTATCTGTAACAACTGCCTCAATTTTGAGAAACAAAAAAGTAAATACATAAACAAAACTGGAGAATAGATACATGGTTCAAGATCGTCCACCATTAGAAGAAATGACTTTGCGACAACTACGCAAAGTGGCTAGTGAGTTAGGAATATCTCGTTACAGCAGAATGCGTAAAGCACAACTGCTAGCAGCAGTTATGGAAGCTCAAGGTATTCATAATGTCTCATCTGCTCCACCTTCAACAATAGAAATACAGGAAGAAGTGGAAGCAAAAAAAATTGAACTAGGCCAAGAAAACAAAAACGATGATTTTCTTTCATCAATTGATGAGGGTTTAACAGATTTACCAGATGGATATGGTAAAAGCCGAGTAGTATTAATGCCAACGGCTCCAGAGTGGGCATACACCTACTGGGATATTCCTAGTGACCAGAAGGAAGAGTTACGCCGTCAAGGAGGACAGCAGTTAGCCCTACGTATCTATGATGTCACTGAGATTAACTTGGACTACCAAAGTCCTCATAGTATCCAAGAATATCCTTGTGATGAATTAGCTCGTGAATGGTACATACCCATAATCCCAGTAAGCGATCGCGACTATGCTGTGGAGATAGGTTATCGGTGTGCTGATGGTCGGTGGTTAGTCTTGGCTCGTTCTGAGCGAGTACATATTCCTCCGGTATACCCTTCAGATTGGATTGATGACCAATTTATCACAGTTAGTTGGGATGAAGATTTGCGTGGAAAAACCTTTATGGAACTGCTTCCTGCTAGTCGCCAGATTACTTTTCACGATCATCCCGATGATATTTATGAGGAAATGTTTGGCATGGCTGAAACTGAGGATCAACGAGTTGCAGGTTCTATGTTTGGCTCTGTTCAAATGGTTCCAGGTTCAGGCCAGATGATTGAGCAAGGAGTAAGCTCCTATGCTATGGCATCAGGTGTGGGAATGTGGGCATCTGGTTTAACTGCTTCTGGGGTAGGTAAAACTATGTCAGAGGTAGGTTTAACTGCTTCTGGGGTAGGTAA
>JAJEAQ010000606.1 GCA_022822685.1 Trichodesmium sp. jk18x7bins.61 | reverse complement strand
TTTCAGAATCTTTTACAAAACTAAACATACATCGATTTTATCGTGCCTACCTACTTAGGAATTCTGTTGATAGTTGATTTGTCGCTAATTCAGATTGATTTTGAAAAAGAATTGTAAAAGCTTCTGCACCTAATTTTTGTTGAGGAAATATGCGATAGCAAGGAATCTTGGTTAGATGAGATTGATATGAACTTAAATGAGATACTACTATCGGTTTAAATTCTGGAAACTTAGATAAAAACCATTCACTTACCTGCTCATTTTCGTCTGGCGAATAAGTACAGGTCATATAAGCTAGATCACCTTTAGGAGCAACAATTTTGGCATAATTCACTAAGATTCTTTTTTGTCGATTATAATTTTTATTAAAATTAACAGGGCGAAAACATCCTGGTGCTTTACCCCCTTTTGCTAATAATGATTGACCTGTACAAGGAGCATCCACAATTACTAGATTGGCGGTTTGGGGAATTATTTCGGCTAAGATTTTGGCATCTTTACTACTAACCATCGCAGGAGTTATTTGGCAATGTTTTAAGTTGGAAATTAACATCCCAGTTCGTTTTCCAATTACTTCATTAGATACTAATAATTGAGGTTGTAATGCCAGCCAAGCAAATATACTTTTTCCTCCAGGGGCAGCACGCACATATGTCTAGGATAAAATTAATAGGTTTAGAGATAGTTAGTAGTACCGAAGCTGGGAAAATAGAGGAAAAGTCAAGACAATAATAATAGCCTTGTGGATGGAGTGGATGTTTTCCTGGTTTTGTATCTAAGGAGAGGCGATCGCAATATTCTGGTTGCCAAGTTAGAGGTGGCTCTAGATTAAATGGGTATGATTTGGGTTTAGGCCATCGCCAAATAATGGCAGGATGAAAAGAGGAGGGATTAGTAATAGCTGGAATAAATTTTTCTTGTTCATGGGAGTCTGAAAAAAGCTGACAACTTAGTTTTAATAAAAACTTAGAAGTTTTTTCCATAACTATGAGGCTGGAGGTGGTGAATTATTATCGCCATTATTTGAAACTATTAACAGATTTTCTGCTGCTAACTTAGGTTTTAAATACAAATTTTCTACCAAGGCAGCAGCACCAGCAAACCAAGGTGGAACAATCAATGCCCCAATAATTCCTAATAATTGAATTCCCACTAAAACTGATAGTAACTGATATAAAGGGTGGACTCCAACAGAAGAACCAACGAGTAAAGGATCTAGTACATAGGTCTCGATATTCTGGATAATATAGTACAAAATTATTACCCATAAAAATAACCATCCGCCTTTAGCGATCGCCACAATTAAAGCGGGAATTGCTCCTATAATTGGACCTATAAAAGGAATTAGGTTTGTCACAGCAGCTATTGCTCCTAAACCTAGGGAAAAATCTTGTAGTCCTAAAAATCCTAAACCGGTGGTAGTTGCTATACCTAAAATGACTGAAACAATTATACGTCCCCTAATATAACCTCCCATTCTTTGGGTAATAGGAACAACTAAATTTTCCAGGCGTTTATCCCAGGGTTGAGGAAAAAATTTGATCAGGCTGGTAATTAAGGTTTTGCTATCTGCTAGCATATAACCTGAAATAAATAAGGCTAATATTAAACTAACTACTGCCCCTAACAAACCTTTAGTTAAACTATAAGAACGCAATAATAATTGTTGACTAGAACGAATTACCCAACTGGTGACAGATTTAGTATCAAAAAGTTGATTAATCCAATCAGGGGGATTTTGCACTAAGGAGCTGACAAATTCTTCAAAAATCTCGCTGATACTTTCAGAAAATATTGGTAACTGACGTAAAAGTTTTTCAATTTGCTCGAAGACTGGTGGACCTATAGTTAAGACTACACTGATAATTCCAAAAATTAGAGTTAAATAGACGATAACTACCCCTAACCAGCGAGGTAATCTTATTCTTTCTGTTAATTTTACTAATGGTGAAATTGATGCGGCTAAAACTACTGCAACCATCAATAGTACGATTAGACTTCGCACTTGCCATAAAATCACTAATAGCAAACAACTGCTAATAATTAACACCAGATTAGATACAGAAATAGAAATCCTTTGTTCAGGTTTCATAGGTACTACTTTGATAAGTCAAAAGTTAAAAGTTAAAAGTTAAAAAATGTCGTCCTGTAAAAGTAGGGATATTGCTGGCTCAATTCCTTTCATTTTAAGAAGGCATGAGACAAGAGTAAAGCCCACGATTAAATCCCCAGAATTTAATCAGGAATTAAAGACAACAGGGAACAGGAAAGACATATACCGGGGGATTTTACCCGCCACCTTCATCTCAGTGACAAGCCGTTTTTGCGAAGTGCAAAACACACACCCCTACTTTAAAAAATATAGTGGGAGACTCAAACTCTTTTCTCATCTACTTTTGCATGCATGTATGCATGCCTCTTGCCTCTTGCCTCCTGCTAAAGGCCGAAGGTTGTTAATTTGTTTTTCAAGCTCCATAAATTCAGGAGCTTGTACCATTAGGCAAACCAAAAAGCTTTAACTTTTGTTTTCTAATCTTCCATACCTGCCTTTTGCCTTACTTGCAGGGATTGTCAAGAAGTAAACTAAAAAAATAACTAATTGTCTCAAACTTAATACTGTTCAGTTAGAGCAATTTCAATAAATATTGTGACAAAGTTTTAGGGGGTAAGACTGAGAAAGATGTATATTAATGGTGGGCTAAAAATGACAAATTTATCGAGGCTCGATGATAATTCAACTAGCCCCCCCTACTACTAATTGTCTCAAACTTAATACTGTTCAGTTAGAGCCAAAAACCTTAAATTGCTTAGGTTTGGCTCAGGGAATGTAGCAAGAACCCATAAGAGTAACCCACAATTTTCAGTGGTTTCGTTTGGTTTAACTTCGTTCTATAAAGACTGACGATTATCCTAAACAGCAATCGTATTAGTCGAAAACTACTAAATAATTAATTAGTAATAACTCCTTAATTACGATGCCAACGTGTTACACCTCCTGGTTGGTCTATTAGTTTTATACCTTGGTTTTGTAGTCCATCTCGAATTTGGTCTGCTTCAGCATAATTCTTGGCTTTTTTTGCCTCTAAACGTTGCTGGATTAAAGACTCAATTTCAGTATCACTTAAACCTTGAGACTCTCCATTATTTTCTGTATGAGGCTGAACTTCTAAACCTAATACTTCAGACAAATTTACAAGAGTTACCCATTGTTTTTGTAACTCCTCCAAAGATGTTCCAGTTTGACCTTCATGTACTAAGATATTTCCTGATCGACGTAACTCTTTAGCTAATTCAAATAAAACAGCTAAAGCAGCAGGAGTATTAATATCATCATCCATTGCTTTCTGGAATTGTTCTACTTGAGAAGCTAATAATTTTGTCTTGT
>JAJEAQ010000481.1 GCA_022822685.1 Trichodesmium sp. jk18x7bins.61 | reverse complement strand
GATGGCCACCATAACAATTGGAAGCCGGGGAACCTTGAGGCACTCCACAGCCAATGTCATCATTATGAACACATGAGCTTGGAGAAATCCTAGGCCAACTAGGAGCCGACTGAGGTGAAAGTCTCACAGGGGGTTCTGAAGGAGAGGCGCCCCGATTAATATCGGGCATCGACTTTAACTTAGTGATCATACTGTCTGTAGGTTGGGTTAAGCGCCAGCCCAACCCAACAACCATAAATATCTGGGAGTGGTGGATTTTAATGATTTCAGTAAGAGTATAGTGAAGTTTTTCGCCCTCATTCATCATTACTATACAACTACCTGTGTCTGTTGGGTTTATCCTACGGATAAGCTTCGCTAACATGGCCTCAAGCCAACCTACGCCTATTATTTAACTATCAGAAAAATACATTCCCTATAGCTTGATCTTGAATAGCGCCGCATCCCAACTACGAACTAGGATTTTTTTAATAAGTAATTGAGGGAATATAATATTATTTTTAATAGAGATCAATAAATTTTTTATTCGATAGCCAAACCCGTATATTTCCTTTTATAGGGTGCATGAAAAGCCAGAACAATATCTTCTTTATGGACTCCTAAATCTACTAATTCACCTGCAATACCAATTTCTGTGCCATCATGTTGTATCCATATTTTATCATTTTTAATATCAATTTGTAAGACACAATCTCTGATTCGTCTATTGCCATTCCCACCAACATTCAAAAGCTGATAGTGGTTCCGTTATTCGTCAAAAATAACTTGCACTTCTATATCTCTATAAGATGGCTTATATTGACTGTAATATGTAATAATATTTTTGACATTATCTCTGTATTTTGCTAATTTTTCCAGTGCAAAATTACCTCCTTCTCTACATCATATATAATTAACTTAATTTTATTTTCGGTAATAACTGTTTGAGTAAATAAAAGAGTAAAAAACTCTCATAAGCATCTTCATAAACTGCTAACTAGAGAGTTTTTTAAGTTGATTTATGCTTAAGACTGTTCGGTAGTTAATAAATTGCCCCAAGGCAGTATGAAATTCGGAAATTAGAGATTGTTGAATAAAACTTTTAATTTCAACAGCGATTTTTTATCCATCTTTTTCAGCACCAACAACTTTTTCAGCACCCAGATAAACATACATATCAACCCCACCAAATTCCAAATAAAGAGGGTCATCAGTAATACTCCAGCCTTCTTTGATTAAGGCATTTTTGAGAGCATCATGGAAAATATCTTTAGCGGGCATAATTCTACATCTTGACTAACGATTATTCTATTTTAATTCTTGCTGTTGCAACCAAGTATCTGCCCACGCTGCATCATCTTCTAATAATTTCGGTACTGGTTGTTGAGTGTAATCTATTTTTAAATCGTAGCTACCAACGTCATATATATTAGTTAATAGAGTCTGTAAATCTACCATCGGCTCCGTATCTTCTGGGTGTAATGGTAACGGAAACTGAGGAATTTGATTTTGCAGGTGAAACGCACATAAATCGGCTTTTGGACGCTTTTTTCCATGACTTACTAAAATGCGATAGTGACTATAATTTTTCTGATTTAAAATTGGCATTGGTTGCCCATAATGCAGTAAATCTATTTCTGCAAAATTAGTCAAACTGCCTAAAACTTGTTCCCGTTTTGTCAGATAAATATCCCTTCCTTTTTCAGAACGCTTATTCACAGGAGATAATACTTCTACGCTAGTTACAACCTCCTTAGTTGCTACTTCTTTAATTTCTAAATACCCTAGACGAATAGTTATCGGCACTGGTAGGGTTACTGTCATCGGTTTTGTTGGAGTTGCTGTTGTAACTAGATAGTTGAGGGGATTTGATGTATTAACTTGACCAGCTTTTGACAGCATTGAAACATTAGGAATACCTACAAGCAAAGATTCTGCATCGCTAGTTTCATACATTCGCACTTCTATAGAAACCGAATATTTAGGGCGCAGTTGGGGAGATAATGAATTAGCGATCGCAACAATTAGTTGATGATGTACTCCTGGCCAGAGTTCGGGATGTTCTAAATAGGGATCCATACCAGGGAATGAGGATGGCATTATTCTTTACTCTTTAATTTTGATAATTGAAAAATGAATTAAATTTGGTTGAAGGGAGTCGGTGAGGGAAGCTCACCAACTCCCCATGGCAATAATGATGATTATGATTATTATTAGAACGACTTGATTGTTAACCCATCTTAAATATTATCAACCCTGATTCAACAATGGTTATGAGGTGCTTGTCATCCTGTCAGCAACTCTAATCAAAGATTATCGAATATTGAATTTGGAGACAAGAACGACGTTTGTTCAAAAAAATAATGCTACTTTAATGGGTACTAATAAATTCTTGACAATTAATTTATACTCCGGTGATGGGTAAACAGACAACATTAATAATTGTGGGCGTCATCATTTTTTGTCTTCTATTTCTGGATTGCCCATTACCCATCACCAATTTTAATTTTAGTTAATCTTGCATACTATCAATACTGAGGGGGACCAGATCACCATTAGTTGTAAGTCCTAATAACATCGGTTCATTTTGCTGTATTACTTTTCCTGTCAGCACACATCGTTCCTCTTGTTGGGCTGTTGCATGTAGACTGGCCCGAAGATCCGATTCGGAAAACTGTGGCCGATAATCGCCTGATTTTTGTTGGACATAGTTCCAGAGGATATCTCGAATCAGGGCTTGATAGCCTTTATTGTTGGCCATTTTTTTCAGCCTATCCTTTAGATCTTTTTCTAGACGGATGCTAGTGACTTCCATATCGGTGGTTGAAGTTCTAGGAATTGTGTACATGATTTTTTTCTCCTTAAAAATTTGGTAGACATCTCTGTAATATTAGTGTAGTATAAAACAGGTTAGATTTGAAACTCACTTTCTGAGAGCTGTCCTGTGAACCTTTCATTTCTCCAAGCTAATTATCACTCAAAAGACAACCTATTCTACGGTTGTGCGACTATTTCATGCTTGATTTTGGGAAAAATATCTGATGAGAGAAGTGAATTTCGCATTGATTCTGGGGGTTTAGGGCTACTCAAAACAATTAATCATAACTTTAGGATAGAACGGCCAAATCTAGGGTCAGATCGATTTCCAGGAAGCGCAAGGTACAGGCCAAAAATCTCTGTACATCAGTGAGACTAATAAGGTGATCAAAATCTTCTCCCCAGCCCCTACTTCTGAATAAATAGAAGCAGGGGCTATTAGTTTTAAATCAGAGGAAGAAATAAACAGGAGTCAGAATGCATAAGTCATTAATCCATAAGAGGAAATTGAATGGGGGTGTGTGCAACCTCGACCAATTTAGTACAGACAGTGGGGTATTAAACCTATCAAGCAGAAAGAGTCATGGTTTCTTTTGGTTTTCCTTTCAGACTACTGACTACTTCTTACTGAAGGTTGAATTTAGGCAATTAACACCCTTTGGCCTTCGCAAGAGTCAAGAAGTAAGAGTCAAAAGTTATACCATAAAAGGATTTGAGTCCCAAACTATATTTTTTTTATGAGTGGTATGGGTTTCTCATGCTGCCGACATGAAAAATGGTAGGTAAAATTCACCAGTATATGCCCTCCCTCTTGGCTTTTTGCATACATGCATCCCTTTAATAAAGAAGCCAGTCGCTATCAAAAATCGAAAATCTTAAAAATAGGAGACCAAGCAGTTACCAGGGTAACCCAAGTATTAAAACAATCTGTAGTAGTATTTTCTAAGAATTATCTGCCCATGACGCGTGTAAACATCAAGCGGGCGATCGCTCTGTTGGTGACTGGCAAAGCTGAACCTCTAGATTTTGACAATAGTAGTGGCTGGCCTGTACGTTCTCCTAGTTTGGTACTATACGTCCCCGAACAGATTCGCCTAACGATGGCCTCTAAGGAGCGAGTCTGGAAAGTCCCCCCAGTCAACCGAAGAGAAGTATTAAAGCGAGACCATCATCGTTGCCAATATTGCGGTGTCACTAAAAATTTAACTTTAGATCATGTTATTTCGAGGTCGAGGGGTGGTAAACATTGTTGGGATAACGTAGTCACAGCTTGTGAAAAGTGTAATGCTTTAAAAGGTAATTGTACTCCTGCTGAAGCAGGGATGAAATTATTGAATCAACCTAAGACACCAATACATCCAACTATTGCATTTGCTAAACATTTCTGGCGCGAACGGCAACATGAGGTTTGAAACTTCTATTTTTCTGCTGGAGCAAACCCGAAAAAGTTGCATATGAGTTTCGTTAGTTCTGGGAAGTAACTAGAGCTAGATTTGTGATGTCGCCCTCTGAGGATGAAAGGACAAATGATACGAGCACTGTTATCGGTTTTTTGTTCTCAAAATCAATTCAAATAATTGCCAATAGTTTTGGGTTATAGATTAATCTACTCAATAACATCCGAAACTTTTGAATTTCAAAAAGAAGAGTAGTGACTAATATTATGTTTGCTTAGAGATTGTTTGTCAAACTGAGATTAAATTCTTGCGTAGGGTGGGTTAGGGGTCGATATCTCCTTGTAATCACCAGAATTTTAGTTGTCCGCCGCCGGCCATCAGAATTCAACATTTTACCTATCTTGATATTTGCTTTACAAACAGTCTCTTAATTGCTGCTCAAAAAATCTTGGTTTGTAGTTGCCCTAACCGCGCCACAATTAAAACATAGCGTGGTTAGTGTTTGTGCCACTAGGAAGTTATATTATTAAGTGTTTTAGTGAACATAATATAAATCATCAATTTAGGTCATGACTAAGTTAAAATCATATATAACTGGTGAGTCAATAATAAAAAAAATGCCATTAACATTAATCAAAACTAACTTAAAATTAAATAATCAGCAAAAGACGTTGATGGCACAACACGCCAGTTACGTACGTTGGGTTGACAGATATAGTTTAACTCTGTGGCAAAAAGCGCACAAAGATAGCTACAAACCAAATACCAGTAAGCTGAGGGAAGTTTTTACTAACCTGCAGCTCAAAACACTACATCCTGGGGTGAGCATGTCGTCTAGAGTGTATCAATATGCCTTGATTAATTTAGGTGCAACTTATTAAATGCTTCTTGAAAGGGTTAGGCAGGTATCCTAGATTCAAATGCCAGGGAAAATACGATAGTTTCACGCTCGAAAATTGTAGTAAACCAATCACATATTCTAAGACTTGTTCTAACTGCGGTCATATTCAAGCTCCTTTTCATTTGAAGACTTTTGACTTTCCTGAATGGGGTTTAATAGATCGCGATTTGAATGCGTCTATCAATCTATAAAACGCGGTTAGTGCAACCGTGTCGGCCTGTAGACGGAGTACTGCTGGTAGTTCCGACTCAAACAGGAAGTAAACATCAAAGTGTTGCTTGATGACGCTTTGTCTAAGTTTTATGGAGCATACCACCAGAAATGCTAAAGTTGACTTATACTGAATCTGGCTTTTATATGGAGCGTTTGGCTAAATCTCCCGAACAGTTGGTAGCACTGCGGGTAACGTTGGCTATGCGAGTTGGTCAAAAAATTGAAGTTGAACCTAGTTCTGCAGCTTTCTTGCTACCTGCAAATTTGCCTGATTTGTCAATGTTGGAGGCAGCAGTACAAAAAGAGGAAGGAGAAGCGTTCGGGTCGCGTTGCGTTTCCCTGCGGGACATAAAAAGCAGTATCGATATTTGCATAGCTGATGATGAATTTGTGGAAGTTAGTTTAGGAGGAACTTGGATTACAGAATATATAGGAAGTGAGAATGGAATTTTTATCACTGCGTTAAGCGATTGGGTTGAGTTGTTACTTTTGAAGTTGTGGCAGGCAACAGAAAGTGATGCGTCAGTGAGTCAGGAAGCAAATGATGGGTGATTTACCCAAGTAGAAAAGATTTCATAAGTTTTCCGATTCCCTATTCTCCAACACCTAACTCGCAGGTGTAGGTTTCCAAATTAGTTGAGGAGCCAGAGTTGCCCCACGGTGAGGCATTCGCTTTCACCGTGAGGGAAATTTGCTTTCTGCCTTGAAAGCAGAAGATAGAATGCAGAAGTTATAGCAATTTGAAGAATCGCTATAGCACGCGCCCGCACTGGGATAGACCTCCAGGCAATCATTTGTCACATTATTTTTTCACGCTTGGTATTATGGGATCTATGAAAGTGAAAAATGCTGTAATATAGTCGTTGAATTTCCTGCTTTCAAGAAAAGTAGTATAACTTTATACTTAATTTTCAAAGTATGATATCAATTGTCAAAGACATAAATTTGTTGCGAGTCTTCTTGTAGTATCTTAGATAAAAAGATAGCTCTTATTGCTAGATAGGATACAAAAGCTAACCACAACAAGTTAGAAGAATGTAGCTGCCATCCAATTAATACCATAGGCAGAAATCCAACAACTACTGAGATTACCTTACTTTTGAGAACAATCATGCTCTTTGTTAAGCCTATGAAATATCCTTCCAAAACATAAGTCAGGGACATAGATATGAATAGTGGTAGTAACCAAAAAACTTGATGGTTAATCACAGTGATCGCTTCAGTATGATTTGTCAATAACCCAAAGAGTCTATGTGGAAATAATATAAACACAAAGGCAATAGCTATTCCTATACCTAAGTTAATATTGATTGAATTTATTAACACAGGGGCTAGTTTTTGATGCTCTCCAGCACCATAGTAGCTACCCACTAAAACCAGGGGGTTGGTAATTTGAAAGATGATTGTCTTGTGGGGGTAACACTCCTTACCCAATATAGTTAAGTACTTGGATATATCATAGCCACATAGCCTGCTCAAGTTTCATCTCTTGATTTACCAACGCGAAAACCTGTGTTGCTAAAACAAATCCATCAATCAGAGAACTTGAAATTATATATACTTGAAAAAGTAAGCTATTGCTCACCAAGATCAAAGTACCAAAAGTTGGACTCAGATTAATAAAGATCATATAAGTAGAGGTATATCTAAGTTGAGAACAAAAAAATCTCTATTCAAATTCACAAGAGTTCTTAGCTGACTCAGTTGAAATATCTGTCGATCAACTACAGGGATTAACTGCAACCAGTTTTCCCAAACCATGAATATTAGTCCTACAATTAAACTCAGAGACTGACTACCTGCTGTTGCTAACCCTGCTCCCATACTTCCCCATTCCAAACTGACTATAAATAGATGATCCAGAAGTATATTTGTCCCACCAGCAACTAATTACATTGCTAAAGCTTTTCTCCCCTGTTGTCGTGCCTTGAAATACCTTATGTCGTTACCAACTATTTAATTGTTGCTATGGCCGCATCATTACCACTACATTTTCAACTCCAAGGAAAAGGTTTTCCCATTCTCTGCCTACATGGACATCCAGGCTCAGGCCAATGTATGTCAGTTTTTACTAATTCCCTCTCTCAAAACTTTCAAACCATTTCTCCTGACTTAAGAGGATATGGGAAAAGCTCTACAAAGAGAGACTTTGAGATGACTCAACATTTGATAGATATAGAAGCACTTCTGGAAAAACTTCAGATTCCTAGATGTTTCATACTAGGATGGTCATTAGGTGGAATTATCGCGATGGAGTTAGCTCTGAGAAATCCCGAACAGGTAGCTGGTCTAATTTTAATAGCTACAGCAGCAAAACCCCGAAATAATCATCCTCCTATCACTTGGCAGGATAATCTGTATACCGCTTTAGCAGGAATCATAAATTGGTTTTTGCCTGGCTGGCAATGGAATATAGATACTTTTGGCAGGCGATCGCTATTTAGATATCTCATCCCACAGCACACCCCAGCCTCCTATCAATACCTAGGAAAAGAAGCACTACCAGCTTATTTACAAACTTCTAGATTTGCTACTAGAGCATTGAATCAAGCTTTAAGAAATGGCTACAATCGATTAGCTGACTTGCCCCAGATTCAATGTCCTTGTTTAGTATTAGCTGGGGCTGGCGATCGCCATATTACTGCTGAGTCGACCCAAGAAACAGCTTTTCAACTCAACAATGCTAACTGGCTGTGCTATCCTGACACAGCCCATTTGTTTCCTTGGGAGATCCCTAACCTAGTGTTAACAGATATCAAAAATTGGATAGGGGATCACCAAATAAATTTTATAATTCCAAAATGATAGTTTAGCTCTGGGGACTAAAAGTAGGATTAACTATTGTGTGCTCGCCATCACTTTCTAATTCATCATAAATAGTCAACTCCACAGGTTTACATTGTTGAATAGAAACTTGAATACCTTGAGCACCTTCGCCTTCCAAATCCCCTATATAGCCAGTTTCATCAGCTTTTGCTTCTTCCGATGTCAAAAAAAGGCCCAAATAATATATACAGCGAGGGTGAACAGTAGAAATCTTTACCCACCAAGCTAGTCCAGAAAAATTCAGTAAATTGATCACAGTTTCTTTCATGTTCTTTAATAATCTTTGTGTTTATTAGTTGTTGATATTGCAGTTAGTAATTCTAATTTCTGCCAGCAATTATTAATTCAATCTCAGAAGTTCTTTACAAACTATCAGGAAGAAGTTGAATCAATAACTACACTGTGAAAATTATAGTGATAGCAGGTCCGGAACATTAGTGAGCAATAAAATTATTGGATTGACAATCAGGGAAAAACACCTCCTACACTCTCTACTTTATTTCCTTTCTATTTCCCTCTTTCCTCCTGACTACTTCCTCATTATTTATTTATATGTATTTAACCGAACATGATCTGAGTGTTGATTTTGACACTCTCTCGCTTTAGAAAAAATGCTCAGGAAGATTATTGCTTTAGTAGCTCTTAAACTAGGTCAAACAAGTGATCTTTGTTTAATTTTTTTTGATTTATTGGTTAGCAAAAATTTATCTCTTGATCACCTTCGTTTAATAGGAGTTCTATTTTGGCAATCTTTAAGATAGAAAACTACTCAGCTAATTTCCAGCTATATTTCTCTTTTACACTTTTGTTATACTACGCAATTTCTGTTTTTTCAATCATATTTTTGACAACTGAAATTTTGGTCTAAGATTAGAGCTAGGAGGCTTTTAACCCATCGATGAAATTAAAAAATCAAGGAATTTATCTGCATTAAGAGAGATATGTATCACTACCTATAATTAAGTAATTTTTAGGGGCTAGGGTGACATGCTGCAAGAGTACCTAGAGCTGTCTTCTCTTTCTGGTAGTAATGCTAATAATACTTAATCCACTGAGCAAAAGTACTTTTCCCCAATTTCCCTCTAACCCTTCTGCCTTCACCCTCCTAACAGAGTACTAGCTAAACCAGATGTAGTATAACTCTCTTTTGTTTTGTGATTCTCCGAAGGGGCGATCGCTATCAGCCTGATCAGTTAACTAATACAGCATACTTATAGTACAACAATCATCTAAAAAATCCGGGAGGCAAGGAAACCCGTACCCTATCTGCCGTCAGGCAGGCGGAGCCCACAGCTACGGGATGAAAAACGACGCGAGCGACTTTAGTCGCCGTCCCCTTACGAGGCGGGGGTTTAAACCCCCATTAACTCCTATTTCTAGGGTAAAGTAGGCCAGCACTTTTCATGTCGGCAGTAGCCGAAACGTGCCGCTTCGCTTTTCATGTCGGCTGCCGCCGTTTTTGGCTGTCGCCAACATGAAATGCTTCGCAACATGAAAAGCGGCAGCTCTGGGAA
>JAJEAQ010000370.1 GCA_022822685.1 Trichodesmium sp. jk18x7bins.61 | reverse complement strand
TGATACTACCAGTAGTCAGTTATATGACTATTGCTTTTAAACCAACATCTCCAGAACTTTTTCAAATTTCTGAAAGTTTGCTTGTCAATAGAATTCCTCACCATTCTTTCCCGGATATTTGGCTGAGTGAGCCGGCTGCTCCAATGCAAATTTTAGTAGTAGCGATCGCTCTATATCTACTGCGCCATACTCAACTTTTTTCCTCTTATTTTTTCCCTTTGCTACAGCAACTATTCTGACAATATTTCAAGTAACTTCTAACAGTAACACTTTGGCTTTTTCGACTCCTTGGCGAGTATCTACTTTTTTTGGTTCCTATTTCTAGTTGTATGATTTTAGCTGATATTGTTACTGTGATTTTTCAAAGATGCGATCGCCAATTTCGGCAATACAAAAAAATAATCACAATTTTTTGTGTGGTATCTATATATATGTTCATGGTTTCGGGAATAGGAAGGCAACTAGAGAAACTAACTGTTAATCGGGAAGATACCCCCATCATCATGGAATATGTCAAAGAAAATAAACAGCCTGGTGATACTTATTTAGTTCCCTATGCTTCTGGAAAATTTGTTGATTTTAGGATTGCTACAGGTGCGCCAATTTTGATTAATCTGAAGTCTCATCCCTACAAAGATACAGAAGTGATTGAATGGTATCATCGATTATTACGCAAAAATTTTATGATAATTCTGGAGTAAATAAATGTCAGGCTTTGCAGGATTTAATCGATAAATATAGGATAACTCATGTAATTGTTGAAAGTGACGATCTGCTTGAATGTTCAGGGCTAGAAAGAACTTATATTGATAATTTAATAAGATGTATCAAGTAATTGATGAATAGTTATCATTGACAAATTAGCCTCTATTTGATTGGATGCAAAAAAAAATATTTGCATCAACTCCAGAATATTCTATGCATAAATATTACTTTAGTTGGTTAAGAATATTGATTGTCATTATCTTAATCTTAGGGATAGGTTTTAGGTTTATAAATATTGACCGCAAAGTGTATTGGTATGATGAGACAATTACTTCTTTAAGAATTGCTGGTTATACTTGGGGAGAGTTGCGCGATCGCCTGGATGAAGCTGGTATTATTAGCAGGAAAAATTTACAGGAGTATCTTAGTATTAACTCGGACAAAAGTTTTATTAGTACTATTAATTCTTTAGCAACAGAAAACCAGGAGCATGTTCCTATATATTTTGTACTTTTGAGATGGTGGGTAAAATTATTTGGTAATTCTGTAGCAGTAACCAGAACTTTTTCTGCTGTAGTTAGCTTATTAGTATTTCCTTTTATTTACTGGCTATGTCGAGAATTATTTGATAAATCATTAGTTGGAGAAGTAGCGATCGCTCTGACGGCAGTTTCTCCAATTTTAGTATTATACGCTCAGGAAACTCGTGCTTATAGTATTTTTATAGTCACGATTTTATTATCAACTATTGCGTTGGTTAGAGCCATGAGAATTCAAACCAAACGTAGTTGGCAAATTTATACAGTCAGTTTAGTATTAGCTTTATGTACTAATCTATTTTCTCTATTAGCGATCATGGAGCATGGGTTATATGTTATTTTGCTTGAAAAGCTGCGATTAACTAAAAGATTTAGAGCTTATCTCCTAGCGTCTGTTTCAGGATTTTTAATTTTTTGCCTTGGATAATAGCGCTAATTAACGATTATGGCACCACAAAATGGGTATTTCAAACTACACCTCTTTTAACTTTGGTGAAAAGATGGTTTATCAATTTTGGTTTTACTTCCCTTGATATTCAGATTGGCTCTTCAGAAAGATTATTTGATGTCATAAACCTTGTGTTTGACAATGATGCTCTCTTAAGTCTAAAGACAATCTGGCCTTACTTGTTAGGATTGATTTTAGTCTTAACAATATACTCGATTTATTTGATCTGGCGACATGCACCAAAACAAGTAAGTCTGTTAATACTAACCCTGATTTTAGTTACTCCTTTAAGTATGGGGATTTCCGATTTAATATCAGGCGGGCAACGTTCAACTATTGCTCGTTATTTTATTCCTAGTTACCTAGATTTTTTGTTATGTATTGCTTATTTGCTGGCTAATAAATTAACCGATTTTACTAACCAACTTCAACATAAGTTTTGGCAAATAGTTACAGTTTGTCTCATCTGGGCTGGAATAATTTCTTGTGGAATTAGTTCCCAAGCTGAGACTTGGTGGAGTAAATATAGTAGTTATTATGATCCCCAGGTAGCAAAAATAATTAATCAAGCTGATCACCCACTTGTGATTAATAATCATCCTCTGAGATTAGCTTCTCTTAGTTATTTGCTTCATCCTGAAGTCAAACTTCAATTTGTGTCAGAAGAGGCGGATGCTTTACCTAAAATTCCCGATCGTTTTACTGATATATTTGCATTTCGCCCTGAATGGAGTTTAATCTCAGCTATAGAAATCCAAACCAACTCTAGTCGAGAATTGGCTCACGATCGCGGAGAACTTTGGATTTTGGCTAGGAATCAATAATATTGATAAGGAAGAAGGAATAAGTGTTGAATAGATAAACAATATTTGTTGAGTTACCCTAACGGGAAGCAAGCCACAAGAGATAATGAATTTGCATAAGTTTTTAATTGCATCGACTACAGTCAGATTTTGGTTTTGTTTGAGTCTTGGTTTGGGCAGCATTGTGTGGAATTTTAGGAATGATTCCTGCTTTTAGTAGCGAGTATGTGGTGCAAGATGATGCTCGCTCTCATGTTTTCTGGATGGCAAGATTTCTCAACCCAGAATTTTTTCCCCAAGATATTATTACTGATTATTTTCAATCTGTTGCCCCCTGGGGATACAGTCGCTTTTATAAATTTTTTTGTGTTATAGGTATTCCACCTTTGCTGTTAAATAAGTTGCTGCCAATAATATTAGGATTAATCACGACTATCTATTGTTTTGGAGCAGTAATAGAAATATTGCCTGTGCCACTGGCAGGGTTTCTTAATGCATTATTTTTGAATCAAAATTTCTGGCTGAAAGAGCATTTGATTTCTGCTACACCCAGAGCATTCTTTTATCCTTTATTTATGGCATTTTTGTATTATTTTCTGAGAAATTTTTGGTTAGGTGTTGGGCTGGCGATCGCTCTACTGGGATTATTCTATCCTCAAGGGGTTTTGCTCTGTATTGCTGTCTTAATCTTAGATTTCCTCTACTTCCGAAATCGCCGAAAATTTATTTATGAATCTAGCTATTGGTGGCAGTATTGGATTTTTTGTGCTTTTACTCTATGCTTTCAACTCTTCGGAATATAGTCCGATTATTACATTAGCTGAAGCTAAAAAAATCCCAGAATTTTTTGCCTGGAGGTAGAGCCTCTTTTTTTTCAGATAATAGTTTTGATTTTTGGTTAAGAGGCGATCGTTCTGGCTTGATTCCCCCAGAATAGTTATTTCGATTTTTCCTCCCTCCTCAAGTTTTTGCGGGACTAATTTTACCCATTTTGTTAAGCTCTCCTTCTCGTTTTCAGCTGGTAAAAAAATCACTAATAAAATTATCCTTTTACCAGAATTAATATTAGCTTCTACCGGAATATTTTTAGTAGCTCACTTGTTATTATTTCAATTACATCATCCTAGTCGCTATAGCCAACATAGCTTCATAATTATGATGGCGATGGCTGGTGGCATAGCATTCACGTTGCTGATTGATTTTGTTTTTAATAAATTTCATTTATCTGCCCATCATTTCCAGACAAAAGCTACCTGGAAAAAAACTCAAACTCTCACTATATATATAATTCTCACTATCCTACTGTTATACCCTGTTTTAACCAACAATTTTCCAGTAACTAATTATGTGATGGGAAAAGTACCCCAACTTTATGAATTTCTAGCAGAGCAACCCCCTGATATTCGCATCGCCTCTTTAAACATTAGAAGCTAATAATATTCCTACCTTTGCCCAACGTTCAATATTAGTAGGTTCAGAATATGTTTTACCTTATCATCAGAAATATTATGCTGAAATTCAACAAAGAGCAAATGATTTAATTATGGCACAATATAGCAATAATTTAGAATAAGTAAGAAACTTTCTTAATCAATATTATATTAACTTTTGGTTACTATATTCTGAAGCATTTACCTTAGAATATATCACAAAAAATCATCGGATTAGACAATTAAATCATACTGCTGCTACTGCAGTTAAAGCCAACTTGGAAAAGGGTATAGTTCCCAGTTTGTTCTATTTTCAGGAAAGTTGTAAAGTACTAGAAACTAAAGACTTAGTTTTACTCAATGCGAAATGTATATTAATATTAATTAGAGCGACTAAAATAAAGTTCAGTTCTGTTCGTAGTTGAGCTTTAGGCCTATATTTTGATCAAAGTGAATATCATCAACTCAATCAACTCTATTTTATGAAGTTTTTCGCTATGAATATTGTTTTTGCGACAGCAAGTGAACTAGCACAGATGATTCGTGACAAAGAAGTTTCAGCAGTAGAAGTTTTGGATGCTTATCTAGAGCAAATCGATAAACATAACAGTAAAATCAATGCGAGCCCTACTCTTGATGTAGAAAAAGCTAAAAAAAGAACTAAAGAAACTGATGAAGCTTTAGCCAGAGGGGAAAACTGGGAGGCATTACACGGCGTACCTATTACGATAAAAGATACCTTAGAAACTGCTGGTATGCTTACCACCTGTGGCTATCCACCTTTAAAAAATTATGTTCCTCAACAGGATGCTACAACTGTAGCTAGGTTAAGAGCAGCAGGGGCAATTATCTTTGCCAAGACTAATACTCCAATACTGGCAGGAGATTTTCAAACAAATAACCCTATTTTTAGACAAACAAACAACCCTTGGAATTTGAGTTGTACGGTGGGCGGTGGTAGTGGAGGTTCGGCTAGTGCGATCGCTGCAGGTTTTTCTGCTTTGGATATTGGTAGTGATATTGCAGGTTCGATTCGTCATCCAGCTCATTGCTGTGGTGTCTATGGATTGATGCCAACAGATCATAGAATTCCGACTACAGGACATATCCCGGAATTGCCAGGCAAGTCGAAGTATATTCGTCATCTGCTGAGAATCGGGCCTTTGGCTCGCTCTGTAGAAGATTTAACTTGCCTGGCGAGAAAAGAAGCCCTCTCCCGATAGAGCCGCCTCAGGATGAGAGCCTGGGTTATGACGCTCCGATACACATTAGGTATTTAGCAGACATTATAATTGCAGTAGACGTAGAACAAGGTCGAAACAACCATGCAATTGACATACAAATTACAAACTCAAACCCCATAAATACCCTTCATGTAGGGAGATGGGAAAAAAGTAACTATTTTTAGGAGGCGCGGAGTTAGTCGCCGCGGAGTTAGTCGCCGCGGAGTTAGTCGCCGCGGGAAAGAGCAGTCGGCGCTCTGGGCCTGGGCCGAATTACTGGTAGGGCAGAAGGGGAGAGAATTAGTCCCTACTCCCAATTCCCTACTCCCAATTCCCATACTAATTAGCTCAAAATAGCCAGAAGGCAATATAACCGTGGGACCTGTTCTGGTCGCCGACA
>JAJEAQ010000053.1 GCA_022822685.1 Trichodesmium sp. jk18x7bins.61 | reverse complement strand
TGTCGGCGACCAGAACAGGTCCCACGGTTATATTGCCTTCTGGCTATTTTGAGCTAATTAGTATGGGAATTGGGAGTAGGGAATTGGGAGTAGGGACTAATTCTCTCCCCTTCTGCCCTACCAGTAATTCGGCCCAGGCCCGGAGCGCCGACTGCTCTTTCCCGCGCCTCCGCGGCGACGCGGCGACGCGCCGACTAACTCCTAACTCCTAAAAATAGTTACTTTTTTCCCCATCTCCCTACATGAAGGGTATTTATGGGGTTTGAGTTTGTATTTGTATGTCAATTGCATGGTTGTTTCGACCTTGTTCTACGTCTACTGCAATTATAATGTCTGCTAAATACCTAATGTGTATCGGAGCGTCATAACCCAGGCTCTCATCCTGAGGCGACTCGATCGGGAGAGGGCTTATTTTCTCGCCAGGCAAGTTAAAATTAAAATTGTTTTGATGTTACTTGAGTGTCATACTGTAATCTGGGCTAATTTCATCAGCAGCTTGTAAAACTCTTTGACGTACATTGTCAGGTAGAGGAATATAGCCCAATTCTGGGCTAACTTGTTGACCTTCATTTAAGCCATATTCAATCATTTTCTCTATACCCTGAGCTTTAGCTGCATCAGGGTATTGACCATAAGCAAGCATCCAAGTGTAAGTCACAATTGGATAAGAAGTCTCACCTTCTGGATCAGTAACAAAAGCTCGTAGATTTTCAGGTAATGTCACTGCGCCTAAAGTTGCTGTTGCCGATTCTGAAGTAGGCTCTATATATTGACCCGATTTATTCTCGAGGGAAGCCATGCTGAGATTAGCAGTCTTAGCGTAACCATATTCAACGTAGCCTATTGCACCCTCTGTTTGACGAATTTGAGCTGTTACACCATCATTCTTTGCACCACCAACTCCTACTGGCCATTGAACAGTTTTACCTTCGCCTACTTTCTCTTTCCACTCTGGGCTAATAGCACTCAGATGCTTAGTGAAAACTCCTGTTGTACCACTACCATCAGAACGATATACAACTGTTATAGTTTGGTCTGGAAGAGTTATACCAGGATTAATAGCAGTTATCTTTGGATCATTCCAGTTAGTAATTTTACCCAACAGTATATCTACATAAACTTCCCTGGAAAGTTTGAGACCAGAAACATCTGACAAGTTGTAAGCTAATACAACGCTACCTGCAGTCATTGGTAGTAGGATAACTCCCCGACTTACTTTGGCAATTTCATCATCTGTCATGGCCACATCACTGGCCCCAAAATCTACTAATTCTTGAGTAAATCTTTCCACACCAGCCCCACTACCTACTGACTGATAATCTACCTGTATGTTAAGGTCGGTACTACTAATGTCTTGAAACCAGCGTTGATAGATGAGCGCTGGAAAAGAAGCTCCAGTTCCTACAAGGTTGACTTGACCACCTCCACCTGTGCCAGTGTCACCACCGCCACCACAGGCCGCTAAACCCATTGTCAAGGATACTGCAGAGATTTTGGCAGTAATACGAGTTATTCGAGAAAGATTCAGACCAAATTGCATAAGTATGAGGTTTTTATATTTATTTAGACACCACAAACACTATAGATGAAAGCTTAACCTATTTGTTTAAATACTCCCCTGGGTAAAGTCATGGAGATTATAAACCGATACTGGGCAAGGGCTTCAATCCACCTTGCTTCTATTTCTTCGCCCCCTGACGACAGATTAAAACTATGGGGACGAGTCAATACACCTCTACATAGTTAGTTTAGTTTTTACCCAAACCTTCTGCTTACTTTTCGGATCATATTCGCAGTTCCATTACAGTCTGCATCAAAATATAATAATATACCCATTATTTACTTAAAACATTCGGGAAGCTAAAAGCCTCGCATCTTCAAGTCGGGGATCAAAGCCGACTCGGCAACTGTTTTTATTTCTCGGTTAAAACACGGGAGGTTTTAACTTCTATTTCTGGTAAAGAAAAAATTAAATAATTCTTGATAACTGAAAATTATTGGCCTCAAAATCCTAAATAGAAATAGAATTACCACTGGGCAAAGGCATCATTAGTCAGGAGTCAGGAGCTATTCAAATCCTGACTCTTTGTTTTTGATTTGCCTTGTAGTGGAAGGGAGTAGGAAGTCAGTAATCGGCCATTGGGAAGAATATTAATTGCTTGCTGATACTATTGATTTGCTCAGGGAAGCTATGCGTTTTATCGCCATTCCCTCCATAATTTTGACTCCTAATCAATGATTAATATCATGTTCAGTCAAATACTTATAATACAAATCGTAGTTTTGCTTGAGCAATTGAGCAATAATAGACATCTCCAAAAATGAGGTTTAAATCCTTCCCACCATCTATAGGGTAGGGTTTATTAGACTTGTCGCTTTATAGAAAACCCTGACTCTGTAAAGCTTATAATTTGTGCTGCAAAAAGCTTGAAATGAATGTTCGGTCTAGGTTTGAGCGATTTTGTTCATCTATTTAGCGACAACTCTATTAATTTTTATGTGGGTGGAACATCAAATACTTTCAATTTCGCTTTCCACACCAGCACCACTACCAACTGATTGATAATCTACTTGAAGATCAGTTTTATTATCTCTTATATCAGTAAACCAACGCTGAGCTAGGGGATTTGGGAAAGATGCACCAGCACCAACTAAGGATACTGTTTGTTGAGCAAGACCATACTTGACTCCAGCAATTGTAGTAGCTAGACCAATTGTCAGGGCTACTAAGGATACTTTAGGAGTAGTAGGAATTATTTGACTAAAATTGATATTAGGTAGCATAACTATGAAATCTCTATATTAACTTTTAACAAAATATACAATAACTGACAGTTGAACATAATATATAAGGTTAAAGATAGGTAAAAGATAAGTTAAGAAGAAGTTAACAAATCTATCTAATCCAGTCAAATTGTTAAATAATCGAAATCAAAATTTTAAATTTATATTAACTAGCTGTACTTAAAGGTAAAAATAATAATATTTCATTTTTCCCTATCTATACTATTTCCTCGTCCCTTCAATTCAACAACCTGCGGCTGAGGCAAGAGGCAAAAGATAGATCAGAAAAGAGTCCCTTGTCTCCCACTATATTTTTAAAGGCATGCCTTTAATTAACTATGTGGAAATTTGATCACAAAAATGGTACAATTCGACGACATTGATCAGGATATAGTCATAAGGTCAGCCGTGGTTCAAGCAGCGCTATCAACTAATACAGAAATTCAATCCCAAGCCTTCCTCTCTTTGTCAGAAGTGGGAAAAGATTTAAAGAACTGGCTCCAAAAATTGGCCAATAAAATTATTTCTGGGCATCGTCTCAGCCGAGAAGAGGCGATCGCTCTTACCCAAATTGAAGGCCAAGACAAGATATTGCTCTTATGTGAAGCTGCCGATCAAGTTCGTCAAGCTTGCTGTGGCAATGTTGTAGATTTATGTAGCATTATTAATGTCAAATCTGGAGGCTGCTCAGAAAACTGTAGCTTCTGTTCTCAGTCAGTCCACCATCCGGGTGAAGGTTCTCCAGTTTATGATCTAAAATCTACTGAAGAAATTTTGGCTCAAGCAAAAGCAGCCTCTGCTGCTGGAGCTAAAAGATTTTGCTTAGTTTCTCAGGGTAGGGGTATTAAGTACAATAGCCCCAAATCTACAGAGTTTGAGCAAATTCTAGCTACAGTCAAGCAGATTATTGCTGAGACTAATATTAAACCTTGTTGTGCTTTGGGAGAAGTAACAGTAGAACAAGCCCAAGCATTGGCCTCCGCAGGGGTAACTCGCTATAACCATAATTTAGAATCCTCAGAGCAGTTTTACCCCGAAATTGTCACGACTCATACTTGGAATGACCGAGTTGAAACAGTGAAAAACTTAAAAGCAGCAGGTATTCAAGCTTGTACTGGGGGCATTATTGGTATGGGGGAAACTTGGTCAGATCGAATAGATTTGGCCTTGGCTTTGCGAGAATTGCAGGTTGAGTCTGTTCCTTTAAATTTGTTGAACCCTCGTCAAGGTACGCCTTTGGGTGAATTGCCAAAGTTGGATGTATATGATGCTTTGAAGGCGATCGCTATTTTCCGTCTAATTCTGCCTGAGCAAATTATTCGCTATGCCGGAGGGCGAGAAGCAGTGATGGGAGAATTGCAAGCCTTGGGCTTAAAGGCTGGTATTAATGCGATGTTGATTGGTCATTATCTCACTACCCTAGGTCAACCTCCAGAAAAAGATCAAGCAATGCTAGAATCTCTAGGGCTTGAAGGCGGAGAAGCGCCAGTTTCAAGTAATAAGTTTCAGGTGGTAGGATAATTTCTGAATACTGAATTAATAATTGCTAATTTCCGTGACAATTACAGTTGAATTACTTTGGGCAATTGCTGGCTTACTCCTGACAATTGCCGCAACCTTTTTACCAGTCTCTTTTGCTAGTCCGAGTTGGATTTGGGAACAACAAGAAGTTAAGATTTTTTCGTTAGGAGTAACATACCAAGTTGGGGCTGTTTTATTTGTAGGTTGTCTGGGGGGAAAAAATGCTGCTGTTATTTCTCAAATCGCCTATATATTTTTAGGTCTAACTTTATTACCTGTATTTACCCAAGGCGGTGGTATTAGTTATTTAAAAGAACCTAGTTTTGGTTATTTACTAGGTTTCATTCCAGGAGCATGGATATGTGGAAATCTAGCTTTTCAAGCATCTCCTCACATAGAATCCCTAGCTTATAGCTGTTTATGTGGTTTGTTAAGTGTTCATGCAACTGGGTTAACTTATCTGATGATAAGTAATATTTGGGGTGGGAGAGATACAGAAGCATTATCTTTTTTTGAAGCAATGTTTAGATATTCGATTCTGCCTTTACCAGGACAACTAGGAATTATCTGTGCTGTAGCAGTTATGGCGTATTTGCTGCGACGTTTACTATTTTATTAATCTGAAAAGAAAAAATCTTGCTAAATTGTAGGAGCAAATCTAAGAAAATATAGTGGTTATTAATCTTGAAATTACGTTTCCAAACAAATCCCTTATTCTGGATAACTGCAATTATTAGCATTGTGTTAGACCATCTAACTAAGTTTTTGATAGTACAAAATTTTCAACTAGAGGAAACACTGGCTTTGTGGCCTGGTGTATTTCACTTCACCTATGTGACTAATACGGGGGCAGCTTTTAGTCTTTTTAGTAATGGTGGAGTATATTGGTTGCGATGGTTATCTTTAATAGTTAGCCTTAGCCTTATGGGTTGGGCTTGGTTTGGTGCTAAATTTAATCAATGGGAACAACTGGGCTACGGTTTAATTTTAGGAGGGGCACTAGGTAATGGTATTGATAGATTTGTTTCTGGTTATGTCGTAGATTTCCTACACTTTCGCCTCATCGACTTTCCCGTCTTTAATGTGGCAGATGTTTCTATTAATATTGGTATTGTTTGCTTACTAATTGCTACGTTTTTTAGTGGAAAACCTAAAAGTCGTTCCTATTAATTTATAGTCAGCTTTATATTGGCTAGTGAGCTTTGTTAATGTTCTCAGCAAGTTATGCCACAACAGCACCGCATATATATTTAAAATATCGAAGTCTATCAAAAACAGAGGACACCAAATATTAATGCCGGGATTCATCCTGATGCAAGTTAAATTATTTATAGGTTATTGTGCTGTAACTATATTTTTTGAATTTGATATAATTCTTCTGCCCGATACCCTGTCCTTGTAACAAAGATACTAGCGATCGCTAAATTGATAGCATACTCCGTAAAAAAATTATCATACAGTTTGTAGTTGAGCTTTAGCTCTATATTTTGAATCAAGGGGCTAAAGCCAAACTACAAGCCCAAGTTGTTTATAAGTAATTAAAGGAACATAATATTAGTATCACTTGAGCAATAAAGAATCACACTTCAGTTGATAGAGATAGAGAATATTTTTGCCTAAATTTAAAACAGTTAAAAATGATTTTATTATGAATCAAAAAAAAATAAACTGGTATTGTTGGCCAGTATTTTTATCGACTATATTGGCTTAGGGATTCTTTTTCCTGTGCTACCTTTTTATGCTGAAAAATTTAACGCAGAGCCTCAATAAATAGGTCTACTATTTGCACTATACTCTTTAATGCAATTTGTCTTTGAGCCATTATGGGGTAGTTTAAGCGATCGCGGTGCATCATGTTATTAATTAGCATAGCTGGTAGTGGCTTATCTTATTTCTGGTTTGCTTTTGCTAATTCCCTTTTGAGCTTATTTTTGGCTCGTGCTTTAGGGGGAATAATGGGAAATAGTGGTCCAGTTGCAAAAGCATATATTAGCGACATTACCACCTCTGAAAATAGAACTCAGGCTATGGGTTTTCTATCAGCAGCTTTCGGACTAGGCTTGACCATTGGCCCCGCTCTGGGTGGGATTTTAACAGGTTCAAACCCTCAAAACCCTAATTTTCAATTACCATTTTTAGTAGCTGGGGGCCTCTCTGTATTGGCAACTATCTTTGCTTTCTTTAATTTGCCAGAGTTA
This sequence comes from Trichodesmium sp. jk18x7bins.61, assembly GCA_022822685.1. Taxonomy (GTDB): domain Bacteria; phylum Cyanobacteriota; class Cyanobacteriia; order Cyanobacteriales; family Microcoleaceae; genus JAJEAQ01. Next base: position 2,265 of record JAJEAQ010000053.1, on the reverse strand, counting down.
AAGAACTCTCATCGAAAAGTTAGAAGTAAAAATCAATCTTTCCCAAATCATTTGGCAAACATAGGAGAAATTTTGAGAAATTCTAATGTAAAGTGGCTGCTTGGATTATATTTTATCCAGGCCTTTACTACTACAGGAACATATTCAATCTTAGCCCTATGGTGCGCTAGACACTGGGATAGCTGAGGCCCCAAACAAACAGGCTATTTATTCATTTATTGTGGATTAGCAGCAGCCTATTTTCAAACAGGAGCGATCGCCAAGTTAAAACAAAAGTTAGGCGACAACAAGTTATTATTTTGGTCATTGGGAATAAGAGCGTTAGGATTTTTATTACTTCCTTTCTCAAAAGAATATTATTTATTAATTATGACGATGACATTAGCAGTAATCGGAGAATCTATTGCTATGCCAACAGTTAACAGTTTATTATCTCAATCAACAAAACAGGAATTAGGTCAAACCCTTGGTATCGCCCAATCATTTTCTGCTTTGGGACAAATTACTGGGCCAGTATGGGCGGCGACGATCTTTTCTAGTTGGGGAATTTCCTGGCCTTTTTGAAGTGCTGCAGCATTTTTACTTGTGTCGCTCTGGGGCTTATTGACATACTCCCGACGTTTCCCTTAGAGGAGCCCCGCAGGATGCTTTGACTATATATTGATAGGGATATTAACGCATCAAGACTCTCAATTCCTGTATAAAGTTTTCCTGCTTCCTTCTTGAATACAATTATCACAGTGACTGCAACATAGATTGTGAGCTTCCTTGGAGAAACCAAATGCCTGTAGTAAAAACTGCCATCGACACTTTTGAGTAGTGAAATATTGATTCATTTCCCGAACACCTGAATTGTAATCTAAGGATAGAGATAGTGTTTTAGGAGTAGCAGACTTATTAATAATATAGTGAAAAGGATCACGCCATCTCAACTTTCCTAAAGAGTGAAGAATAGATAAGGCGATCGCGGCATCAGGAAATTCACTAACTACAGCATTAATATTTCCTATTGTTGGTAAGTGCTTAATTAACTTTTGGGCAATTTGATATTGCGATCGCAACTTGTCCAACAAAAATTTTTGTCTTTGTTTATCCTCTGGCTCTAACCAACCAGTAGGCTCACTCACTAAAGTCAAAGCTTCAGCAGGCTTCCCATCTCTACCCCCCCTACCCACTTCTTGAATATATTCCGATAACAGTGATGGTGCTTGAAAGTGTATCACCCATCGCACATCTGGTTTATTTATGCCCATACCAAAAGCAGAAGTACAGACCACAAAATTGATATCTCCCCCTATCCAAGCTTTTTCAATTTGGCGTCTTTCTTCACCACTTAAACCTGCATGATAAGCTATAGTTTGATAACCTTTTTGTTGTAATATATCTGCTAAATTTTCACTATCTTTTCTAGTTCTAACGTAAACTAAACCAGCCTGTTTTTCCCGTTCTTTAATAAACTTAAATAAATGTTGACGGCGACTTCTAGGAGTACAAATTTTTTTAATTTTGAGATATAAATTATTCCGATAAGGACTGAATAAAAATAGTTGCGGGTTTTGCAGTTGTAAAGTTGTTTGAATAATATTTTGGCCTTGAGAGTTAGCAGTAGCAGTAAAAGCAGCAATAGCAATATTAGTACCAGGAGGTTTAGATTTTATTAATGCTGGTCGTACTGCCCCTAGGCGACGATAAGCAGGACGAAAAGTTTCTCCCCACTGCACTAAACAATGAGCTTCATCTAAAATTAAACCGTTAACTTTTACTTGGGGTTGACAGAGTAAATTCCAAACTTTTTGATTAAATAAAGTTTCTGGAGAAAGGTAAAGTAATCTGAGTTGATTTTGTTGTAATGCTTGGAGAGTTTGTTGTTTTCTTTTGTTTGGAAGTTGACTATGAAGTAGGGAAGCTTGAAGAGAGCGATCGCGCAATTCTTGCACTTGATTTTCCATTAAAGCTACTAAGGGAGAAATCACTAAAGTTAAGCCCGTTTTCAATAAAGCTGGCAATTGAAAACAGATTGATTTTCCTCCTCCAGTTGGCATAATGATCAAAGCATCTTGTGCTGCTAATAAACAACGGACTATTTCTCCTTGTGGAGGTCGAAAATTATCATATCCCCAGATTTTGCGGAAGGCATCACGAACAGAATTCCAAGATGTTTGTTCTGAGTTATTCATTGGTATGTCCTATATTTATAAAGCCATTTCGTAAGTCCAAGTTATACTCAATTCAAAAAAGATAGTTATCGTAGATAGTGAGTAGTAG
>JAJEAQ010000119.1 GCA_022822685.1 Trichodesmium sp. jk18x7bins.61 | reverse complement strand
CCTAATCACCATAAAATCTCTACTCCTTTCCCACAAAACCTCTATCTATAACAGCTTATTTCGACTTCATCCGATTAATTTCCTGTTTGATCTCCTGAATTTGACGACGTAAAGCTTCTGCTTCATTTTCTTGTGGTTTGGCTTCGACTTCTACAGCACCCTCAGCAGTAGCACGTTTATAGTTACCTGCACGAATTTGAGCATATTCTGAAGAACTGGCCCAATTTTGTAAATACCGCAGTCGCTCTACTGGGAAAGGATGACTCAACATTACACCCTGACCACCATTATAAAGTAAAAATTTATACACCTGTTTGAGGCCATCTTGGTCTAGCTCTTGATAATTATCTGACTGACGAATAAACTCCTGTAAACTGCATTCGTTGACATACTTGCTACTCACGCCAGCCACTTTCATCATTGTCTGCATGACTAAATTGAGGTCATCCATCACTAAAAGTGCTGCCCTATCCGCTGATAACTCTGCTTTGCGTCGCCACTCGTAGAAAGCATAAATCAATCCACTGCTGACTAAATTACCTAAACCAAGTGTTACTTCACCAATCATTGAAGCGACACCCATTGCCCAAATTGCCATCATATTTAAGATGGGGTGGCCACACTTAATATGTCCTAATTCATGAGCTAGTACAGTTTTTAATTCCGCCTCATTTACTAAGTCTAAAAGGGCTGTATTCAGGACTATTAAGGGTTGATCTTTACCTAGTGAATAGCTATTTACTTGGGGATTTTGAGAAACAAATAAAGCAGGTTCAGGTAATACATCTAAGTCTCTGACACATCCTCGAAATATCTGATAGATACTAGCATATTGGCGAGGCCCGACTTGAATCCCATTACCCATTAGGTAAACATACTGTGGGCGTTCATATACAAACTCTACAAATTTGCTCGCAACTAAATCAAATCCAGGCACACTACGTAAAGTATCTTCGGCTTGGCGATCGAGGGGATGGCGAAAGGCTTCACTAGAAATTCCAGTATAGGTAGGCATGGTGAAAATCTCACAATTTCGCAACAATACACCAGTTTTGCTCTCTGGCATTTAAGGCTTATATTTATTATGTTGATAGAGAAGCAATAACTGCAATTTGAGGTTCAAACTTAAGTATGGATGACCTAAAAAATCAGGATTCATTGGATCGTTCTCTCGAAAAAGCCTTGACAAATCAACTTATAGATAGGTATTTTGACCATACAGAAAGTTGGCTGAGAGCTATTTTACGTAAGTGCATTTTTTCTCTTGCTTATTTAGATGGACAAACTGTTTTTTAAAATTGAATGTCCAAATCTAGCGGTGGCTAAGCGATTGAGTCGTAAAACTTATCCTTTCCTCTGTTTTGTAGATCATTTTTCTCACTCTAATAGTGGTAGAGTTCTAGTTTGTTATTTGGGTCGGGATGAGAGTTGGAAATGTTATGATTCTCATCAAAAATTGTGGACATCTTTGCCTAATTTTGATTCGGCTTCAGATCACAGTGATGGTTGACATAAATTCCAATTTTGATTTGATTAGTTTGATCTGAGTAAAAGGTGACTTTGCTGATAGTCTTGCACTGAATTCTACTGGATAATATCTTGGAACGTGATAGCAATTCTGTTATTTTCCAATACAGCCATCAGGAGCGATCGCTCACTCTTGGTCTGTCTTTGATACAATCAGCCTCTGATCAAACCTAGAGTATAATAAATTACAATACAGAAATTATCAATTCTCTTAATTTTGACTTTTGAGATTAAATCCGCCAGGGTTGTATATGAGGCATTTAACCTCACCTTTGCTGACTCATGACTATTTAATTTAAGTCATGTTATTTAACTAGATTGGAGATGACTTAACTCTCCTAACAAGACTTTCGGTAATCGCTCCAAAACTCTTTGAAATGGAGAATTGTTATTTAAGACTCTGACTAATATTAATGCTCCCTGAACTTGAATAATCCCATCTTCTGACCTTTGACGAGCTTCTTGGGGCTCAACTCCCGCTTCTATCAATACTTGGGTTAAAGTATCAATCCAAATTTTTAAAATATTCTCAATTTGGCTATTGAATAGGTTACGGGCTTCTCCTACTGATAATACTGACCAGAGACAAGTTTCTTGGCCTTGACAGTAAAATTCGTTGATTTTTTGGCTCATGGCCTGAATCCGCTTCTCTGGTTCACTATCAGCTTTTAATGGCTTCAAGACCGTTGTTTCAAACCAACTATTGGCAGACTCTAAGACTGTTGCTGCCATTTCTTCTTTCCCTCCAGGAAAGTAATGGTAGAGGCTGGCTTTTCCTAAACCTGTGGCTTTTGATAGCCTGGCTAATGTTGTCCCTTCATACCCATATTGCCGAAAGACTTTAATTAGTTGGGCGATCGCTTGATCTTTGGACATTGAAAAAATTTTTCTCATTCTCTCTTGGCATTTTGCTGAACATTCAGTACATTGAAACTATACCGAACGTTCGGTATGAAAAACCAAGCTACATACAGAGGAAACAAAAGGATGTTTGAAATCAATAGTTTCTTAGTAGTAGGTAATTGCTATGACAGTCAAATATTTCAGCAAATGGGAATAGAAAGCGAAATTTTTCCCGCAGATTATTATGCAAAAAATAGCAATCAAAATATTACAAAAGCATCAGAAAAGACTGAAATTGTTAACAATAAATCAAGGAGAAAATAAAAATGAAAGCACAAGTAATTGAGCAATTCGGAGCCTCCAATATCTTCAAAACTGTAGACTTGCCTAAACCAGAATTAATGCCTGGTCATGTTCTGATTCGAGTGGGGCCACAAGCATGAATCCTGTTGACTACAAAATTCGTAGTGGAGCATTATCAGATATCTCCCCAGAATTTCCAGCAATTTTGCATGGAGATGTAGCAGGTACAATTGAAGCAGTAGGAGCAGTCGTAAATACTTTTCAACCAGGAGACGAAGTATATGCCTGTGCTGGTGGAGTTAAAGGTACAGGAGGTGCATTAGCTGAATTTATGCTTGCAGATGCCCAGTTAGTGGCCAAAAAAAAACCAATCTCTGACCATGGCTGAAACAGCAGCATTACCCTTAGTCACAATCACTGCATGGGAAGGTTTAATAGACCGCGCTCAAATTCATGCAGGACAAAAGATATTAGTATATGGAGCAACAGGAGGCGTTGGTCATATCGGCATTCAACTGGCAAAGTGGAAAGGAGCCAAAGTATTTGCCACCGCATCCAGTGAATAAAAAATGGCGCTCGCTCGTGAACTAGGAGCAGATGTTGCCATTAACTACCGCCAAAAATCAGTAGAAGAAATGGTGACAGAATACACCGATGGTAAAGGATTTGACGTAGTGTTCGACACCGTAGGCGACGATAATATTCAGAATGCATTAAAAGCAGTAGCAATTAATGGGAAAGTAGTATCAATTTTATCGCTTTCGAGTCAAGACTTAACTCTAGGTTTTCTCAAGGGAGTGGACATACACCTAGTATTTATGCTAATACCAATGTTACATGGGGTTGGCAAAGTGCGTCATGGGGAAATTCTCAGAGAGTTAGCTGAGATTGTTGATGCCGGAAAAATTCGCCCTCTTTATAGATCAGAAATCTTTCCAATTTTCAGAAGTTGCAGCAGCACACGAATATTTTGAATCTACTCAAGCAGTAGGAAAAGTCATTATAGAAATTTAAGGCGATCGCTCTTCTGTGCAATACCAATTTCACCCTACCCAAAACCTAGGAGAATCAAATGATCAAACTATACAACCACGAACTATCTGGCAACGGCTACAAAGTGCAACTAATGTTATCACTGTTGGGGTTAGAATATGAATTAGTCCGTATTGATTTAATGAAAGGCGAACACAGAAGTCCCGAATTTTTGCAACTCAACCCCTTTGGGCAAATACCAGTGCTACAAGATGGGGATATATTGCTACAAGATGCTCAAGCTATTCTTGTTTATCTAGCACGACGCTATGGTAATGAAGATTGGTTGCCATTGGATGCTGAACCCATGAGTAGAGTGATGCGGTGGTTGTCAACAGCAACCGGAGAAATTCGTCAGGGAGTAGAGTCAGGCAGACTTGATCATCTGTTTAACGTTCAAAGTATCAACATTGAAACTGCGACTAATAAGTCAAATTTTCTTCTGAAAATGTTTGAGCAGCACTTAGCAGAAAATAATTGGCTAACATTGGAACGCCCTACTATTGCTGATGTTGCTTGTTTTCCTTATATAGCACTTGCACCTGATGGTAAAATTTATTTAGAGGCTTATACTAACGTTAGAGCTTGGATTGAAAGGATAAAGCAGTTACTAGGTTTTGTAGGTATGGGTGGTATTGGTTGAGAACTAGTGCAGGATTGTTACAGTTCCTTCTGTTGCTGTATCTGCAATTAGTTGAAATTTTGAGATGGCGGAGTGGTTGAGGTAGCTATCCCCATCTAATTTTCCCCTCTGTCCTCCGCCTGCTATCAGTGATCAGGTAATATTCCAGGGAACTTGGTCTAAGATATTTTCAGTTTTGAAGAAGGAGAAAATCATGGCTCGCAAATTTCTGAAATCGCATTCACACCTGCTGTTAAAGGGCTTCAAGAACGTTATGGCTCACGCCAAATGTATGAAAGGTTTGCCGATACTGGACCTAGTAATGATGCCATTATACCAGAAATAGCTGAGTTTATTCAGCAGCGTGATAGTTTTTATTTGGGAACAGTAAATGCTAACGATTGGCCATATATTCAGTTTCGTGATGGCCTTCGTGGTTTCCTGAAAGTATTGGATGAGAAGACTTTAGGTTTTGCTGATTTCCATGGAAATTGTCAATATATCTCCATTTAATTAGGTATAAAAAAATTCTCCGCTCTCCATAGTTGCCAAACCTGATCTGATCTCTTTCCTACTGAATCCTGACTACTTACTCCTAACTAACTATACCGATGCTAGCGGATTTGATATAAGTAGCCTACAATAACCGGATTTGGTATCAACACAAATTTATACTTCTGTTGTACAGTAAAAAAACCCCCACCAATCAAGGCGGAGGTTATCCATCAGGGTGCATCTACTATTTCTGTTTCCCATGTTTTTGTCTTGATTCCGGAAATTATCAACATAATTTTCTGTTGCTCCAACACAGCAAAAAAACCCCCACCAATCAAGGCGGAGGTTATCCATCAGGGTGCATCTACTATTTCTCTTTCTTATGTTGCTCCATTGATTTGGGAAATGATCAAGACAATTTTCCACTTCTGTGTTGGAGCTTACATTATGCAATTCAAAATGTAGTATAAGAGTTAAAGGAGTCAGGAGTTAGAATGCAGTCTGAAGGAGGGAATTAGGGATTTACTTTCAATTTTGCTCCGGGTTTCATCTCAGTGATGCCGAAAACGCCAAAATGTTTGCTACAAGTTGCTCAACTGCTGGTAGGAGTCATAGTAACACTCCAATCGCTCTCTGCTATAGCTTGCCTCCTTCGGAGGAACTTCGTTAACAGTGAGGACTAACGATACTCCAGAGTGAAAGGTTTAACTGATTACCATCAGGGAGAAACTTGGGTAGAAGGTGGTAAATCTTCTATTTGAGCTAGGGTTTCTTGAATACGGGGAGTTGCGAGAAACCTTTTTGCATCTTCGAGCAACCTTTCCCCCCAAAGATTTTGGTCAAGATAGTCAATCTCTGCATATCTGCTATCTAGTCGCAGTGCTTCTTCCCCTATAGCAAAAGCTTGCTCTTTATCGCCTTGAGCATAGAGAGCTATTGCTAGTGCTAGAAGTGGCTCTGCAGCTTGACTATCTATAGAAACAACTTCACGCCATTTCGCGATCGCGTCATCTACATCTCCCATCTCATATCTAACTAAGCCAATATTATTAATTGCTGGCCAGAAATTTTCTTCTAGCTCATAAGC
>JAJEAQ010000356.1 GCA_022822685.1 Trichodesmium sp. jk18x7bins.61 | reverse complement strand
GTAGTTGATTAAGATATTGATCAACAATTGTCAACTAAGAGTGGGTGAAGCCCACTTTTTTTGTTGCATTTGTCTTATGAGTCATCCATTAGTACCACAAATCATCAACTTTGCTACTCCTATTGCTGAATCCCTAGGATTAGAATTAGTAGGAGCAGTCTTTCATACAAACCAGCATCCACCAGTTCTAAGATTAGACATCCGGCATCCTCATCAAGACACAAGTTTAGATGATTGTGAACGGATGAGTCATGCCATAGAAGAACAACTCGATGCAATGGGCATTATTCCTGAACCTTATGTTCTAGAAATATCTAGTCCTGGTATTTCTAAGTTTTTAGATAATGACCGAGATTTCATTGCATTTAAAGGGTTTAGTATAACTGTAAATACTTCCCAACCTTATAAAGGTAAAAATAAGTGGGAAGGGCAACTGGTTCGTCGGGATCAGGTAGCAGTTTATATTAACCAAAAGGGGCGACAAGTAACTATACCACGCTCTCTAATTAGCACCATTGAATTACAAGAAGGAACGTAGAAAGTCAATGACGCCACTATTTACACAGTGGGGCTTGTCAAGATAAGTTGACTTTGCGCCAGCAATTGCCTACCGCTTTCTGATTCTGCATCGTTTGAAACAGTTATCAGTTATCTGGGATATCGTGGGGGACTCCAACCCACCACCTTTAGCGTGTCAAGATGCCGTTTTTGCTAAGCGCAAAAACGACACCTCATCCCATGAAGCGCGGAGTGAGGATAAATTGCGTCTCGGCATCTCGCCGACATAAATGCGTAGGATTGCGCAGGAAAGCTTTACGTTTTCGGCGCTTCGCCAGATCAAACACTCCGCGACGATAAATTGCAAAACGCACACTATTAAGAAAGAAAAATGGGGAATTTTAGCAAATTTATAATGGTTTCATATTCTACGTTTAGGGATACTCAAGGAATCTCAAACTCCTTTGAAGAAAGCAGAAGGAAAAATTGGCCGAGGATTTTTAGCCTCTAGTAATTGTAAACACTGTGCAGACTGTGAGATTTTCAACCCTCATTGTAGTAAACAGTCAGACGATTTTTCTCGCTTCTGTCTCCTGAATCATGACTACTGACTCCGAAGGCCGTTGGTTGATAATCTCCCAAAAGTAAATCAGTATTAACCAGATATAAGTCCAAGACAATGTTTTCTGAAGAACTCATGTCTAACTTATCAAAAAAAGAAAAAATACTGCACTTGAATACCTAAACTATTAATAGCCTTATCTCATAAGGATTTAAAGCAATTCACCTCATTAACTAGAACTTAGAAGAATTTAGAGGAAAAAATTTATGTCAATGCTTAATTTGCCTGGACTTAAAGATATGATCGACAATATTAGTAAAGAGCGCAATTTACCAAAACAAGCAGTTGAAACTGCTTTACGAGAAGCTTTATTAAAAGGGTATGAACGCTACCGTCGCGCTCAACGTCCAGATGGAGTCCATTTCACAGATGATTACTTTGACAACTTTGAAATAGAGTTAGACATGGAAGAAGAAGGTTATCGGATATTGGCTACTAAAAGCATTGTTGAAGAAGTAACTAATCCAGATCATCACATAGCACTACAAGAAGTTATAGAAGTAGCTCCAGAAGCCCAATTAAATGACACTGTATTCTTGGACGTGACACCAGATAAAAGTGAATTTGGTCGTATGGCTGCTATTCAGACCAAACAAGTATTGGGTCAAAAACTACGGGATCAGCAGCGCAAGATGATTCAAGAGGAATTTCAAGATTTAGAAGGAGAAGTTCTTCAAGCCAGAGTTCTGAGATTTGAAAGACAATCAGTTATCTTAGCTGTAAGTAGCGGTTTTGGTAGACAAGAAGTAGATGCTGAACTGCCTAAACGAGAACAACTACCTAATGACAATTACCGTGCCAATGCTACATTTAAAGTTTATCTGAAGCGGGTATGTGAAGGCTCAACTCGTGGACCACAGTTACTTATCTCCAGAGCTGATGCTGCTCTAGTAGTTTATCTATTTGAAAATGAAGTTCCAGAAATTGAAGATGAAATAGTGAGAATCGTGGCAGTGGCCAGGGAGGCTAATCCACCATCTCGTTATGTTGGTCCCCGCACTAAAATTGCAGTTGATACACTCGAAAGGGATGTAGATCCTGTAGGGGCTTGTATTGGAGCTAGAGGCTCAAGAATTCAAGTAGTTGTTAATGAACTCAGGGGTGAAAAAATCGATGTGATTCGTTGGTCTCCAGATCCTGCTACATATATTTCTAACTCCTTGAGCCCAGCTAGAGTAGATGAAGTTCGTTTGATTGAGCCAGAGGAAAGGAGAGCTCATATTTTGGTGTCTGAGGATCAACTTAGTTTAGCTATAGGTAAGGAGGGACAGAATGTACGCTTGGCAGCTCGCTTGACTGGTTGGAAAATTGATATTAAGGATACTGGTAAATACGATCATGTTGTTGAAGATAGCAAAATTGCGGCTGAAGTGTCTCATCGCCAAGCATTAGCTGAACAAGAAGAAAATGAGACTGAGGAATCACAATTAGAGACTATAAACAATAATTTTGATGAACCGGATGATTCTTTAGAGACTGGTGAAACTGAATATCCAGTAGAATTAGTTTAGGTATCACAGTCAGATTTTTACTGCTCAAGCTAATTATTTGTAATTATCATAAAATTAACTTAACTAGCTGGAAGAGAATTATTTTTTTACTCAGAGAAATTTTGTTATTTTAGTTGATATATGCTATTAAGTTTTAGCTAACTAATAGGAGCTTCTCTGGGTATTAATATTTATTTTTAATGATTGATTAAATTATTGTCTCAACCTTAAAACTTATTACTATCGCCGTCAAAAATTATACTTTAAAGATTAAGAGATTGTTTGTAAAACCGAGATTAAATTCTGGCGTAGGATGGGCCATTGGGTCAATATCTCCTTGTAATACCCCGCCCTTCCCGGCAGGGTATACTTTAAGGGCGGGGTTTAAATAAAGAATTTTATTTTTCCGCCGCCGGCCATCATATTTAACAACTATAGCTACCTTAATATTTAGTTGACAAACAGTCTCTAACACAGATATGTTTTTTATAAGCTATAAATGTATAAAAATTTTTGATGAATTATTCCTAATTCCTATAGAACTATAAAAATATGTGTTGATCTTTACTTATGATTTTGTTGGATTCAGAAAAAAAGCTTCATAATAGAGATAAAAACTGAGTAACAATGACACCAAACTATCGTCGCTGTGTTAGTTGCAAAAAACTTGCTCCGAAAGAAGATTTGTGGCGAGTTGTCCGCCTCGAAAATTATACTGTCAGATTAGATGAAGGACAAGGCCGTTCTGCTTACATTTGTCCACAACTAGAATGTTTTCAAATTGCTCATAAAAAGAATAAGTTAAGTCGTTCACTTAAAACTTATGTGCCACCAGAAATATACCAATCGCTATGGCAAAGATTGGAAAAATTGTCATCCCAAACTACAGAAATCAATCACTAAAAATACTTAAAAATACTTTCATAAAGTCATATGTGAATAGCACTACCATCAAATCCAAATATTCAAATAAATTCAAAACGATGATTGATTTTTTGTATCTTCTCTAGCAGTTAGACATCTCATCTCTAAATTAATATAGGCCTGTGTGTAACAAGGAAAGTTTTGAAATTAACAAAAAATTGCAAATTCTGCTAGCATAGAAGTTGCAGGGAAAATTAGGTTAAAGAAAATTAAACTGTAATTTAAATTGATACCTGTGCAGTTAAACCTTATGGCTTCAGTGCAAAAGGGATTATTGAGTATAAAAATTAACAAGCTAGCGTCATAAAATACGAATGAGCTAAAAGCCTAAGTGAGTGTATCATTTTCAACTCATTTATAAAGGTGTATTAAAGTTGATTGATGAATAAGCACCCAAATTTAGACGTAGTTATATTAGAGACTAAACTCTGCATCTGGTGATGATTTGCAATAATGACGATAATCATTTAAAGATGAACTTACTTGGACAGTAGCTAAAAATTTCCCAAATAGGGTGAAAACTGAAAAAAAACTTTTAACTAACAAAACTCAGCATAAATCTAGTATGATTATAGTGTAGTTATTAAATCAATAATTATGGAAATGTAAAAATAGATTAGTAAAGAGGGGGTAGAGTGGATGAACAACGGAAAAGTAAGAATTTACGAACTATCAAAGGAATTGAATTTGGATAACAAAGATATATTAGCAGCCTGTGAAAGGCTCAACATATCTGCCAAGAGTCACAGTAGCACTATTACAGAATCACAAGCAGAACTAATTCGCCAAGAAGCAGCAAAAAACTTACCCCACTCTCCCAGTAAGTCTACTGCTCCAGAAAAAAGTAACTCTCAAAATCAAGAGTTGGCTTCCAATCATAACGACCACAAAAAACAGCAGATATTAGAAATACGACCCAAACCTAAATCACCAGAAGAAAAAGCTAAACAGAAAAATCAAAGCAAAACAGAGAAAAATAACGTTCAATTAGTGGCAACTCCTCCAAAACCTCCAGCATTAGATCCCCAAGTTCAATCTGTTGTGAAACAAACAAGGCCAAATTTATCTATCCAGCCAGAGGCAGAAAAAGGCCAAAAAATGTCAAAAGTAGGCAATAACTCTACTATTCAAGAACCAAGTCAAAACTTAAATAAGGGCCTGGATGTCAATAAAGCAGATAATGTTGAAAAGCCAGCATTGGAAGTACCTAAGTTAGTCAGCCCACCTCTCAGGCCAGTACCTCCTAGCTTAAATAAAAATCCACAAAATATCACAATTATTAAGCCGAATCAAAAACACAAAAAACCAAAGCAGGAAGGTAAAAAAAGAAAAGATAAAGAAGAAAAATCTTTAGACAAGCCTGTTGTTGTAAATAAAAAAGAAAATAAAGACACAGCTCCAAAAGAAGGTATAAAACAATCTACTACAGCAACAGAAATTCCGAATAAATCTAAACCAAAACATAGAGATAAGCCTACAGTTAAAGCCAAGCAAGTTCCAGAATTACAGAAGCCTCAGCTGGCACCAAAACCAAAGTTAAAATACGTTACTGAAGAATCAAAAGATATAGACTTAGATTCAGAGCTAGAAGAAAAAGAGGTAGAAACAAATGTACCAGAAACTGTAGATTATGAAGTAGAAAAATCAAGAAGAAAACCAATTGTTACTAACAAACCGACTGTAGTTAAACCAAAGAAAGGTAAAAAGTGGAAAGAAGAGGAAGAAGATCCTAGCGAAATTATTAATAAAAATGCTAAAGCTGCTGCTAAAGCTAAACGTCTTCGTCCAAAACCATTGCTAGAAGAAGATGAAGAAGAAGAGTTAGAAGAGGTTTTGGGTAGGCCAGCAGCAGTAACAATGAGTTTATCTTTAGTTCGCCCACCAAAACCAAAAAGTCATTCTGGTAAAACTAAACCCAGTTCTGACAATGGTGCTCCCCATATCAAAAAGAAAACAACTCAATCTCCTGAATCTGTAAAGTCTGGAACTGTCGAAGCATCTAAACCTGTTGAAGTCAAGCCAGTAGAAAAGCTAGTGATTAATTCAAGTATGACGGTTCAGGATTTGGCAGTAGCTTTGGTAGTACCAGAAACAGAGATTATAAAAAGACTGTTTATGAAAGGTATAGCAGTCAATATTACTGAAAGCTTGGATATTGCCACTATAGAGATGGTGGTTCAAGATGAAGGAATTCCAGTAGAAGTTCCAGAAGAAAAATCAGCAGCTCAGAAAACTACTGAAATGCTTGAAGATGGAGACCTGGAAAACCTCAAACGCCGTCCTCCGGTAGTAACTATTATGGGGCACGTAGACCATGGGAAAACTAGTCTCCTAGACTCGATCCGTGAAACTAAAGTAGCCGCTGGAGAAGCAGGGGGTATTACTCAACATATAGGAGCCTACCATGTTGATGTTGAACATGACGGCCAGATGCAACAGGTGGTATTCTTAGATACTCCAGGCCACGAAGCTTTCACTGCAATGCGGGCTAGGGGAGCCAGAGTTACAGACGTTGCTGTGCTGGTTGTAGCAGCAGATGATGGTGTACAACCACAGACTATAGAAGCTATCAGCCATGCTAAAGCTGCTCAAGTACCACTGATAGTAGCAATTAATAAAGTTGATAAAGAAGAAGCTAATCCAGATCGGGTTAAGCAGGAACTGATGGAACATGGCCTAGTTCCTGAAGAGTGGGGTGGTGAGGCGATTATGGTTCCAGTGAGTGCGATTAAGAAACAAAATTTGGATACCTTGTTAGAAATGATTTTACTGGTATCGGAAGTAGAAGACTTACAAGCTAATCCAGAACGCCTCGCTAAAGGTACTGTGATTGAGGCTCATTTAGATAAGGCTAGAGGACCAGTAGCGACTTTATTAGTCCAAAATGGGACTTTAAAAGTAGGAGATATTGTTGTTGCTGGTTCAGTCTATGGAAAAGTGCGAGCAATGGTTGATGACCGAAACAGTCGAGTGGAAAAAGCTAGTCCATCCTTTGCTGTAGAAGTTCTTGGTCTCAGAGATGTGCCTCAAGCAGGTGATGAGTTTGATGTGTTTGAAAATGAAAAGGAAGCAGCAGCGATCGCTACAGGGAGAGCAGATGCTCAAAGACAATCCCGTATTATGCGTCGCACAAGTTTGGGTGCTGTTTCAGCTCGTGCCCAAGCAGGAGAACTCAAAGAACTTAACTTGATTCTGAAAGGAGATGTTCAGGGATCTATTGAGGCCATTGTTGCAGCTCTACGACAATTACCTCAAAAAGAAGTGCAACTAAGGTTACTGCTGTCTGGAGTTGGAGAAGTTACAGAAACAGATATTGACTTAGCCGCAGCTAGTGAGGCTGTGATTATTGCTTTTAACACAACTATGGCATCAGGAGTACGTCAAGCAGCAGATGCAACTGGGGTAGATGTGCGGGAATACAATGTCATCTATAAACTCTTGGATGATATTCAAGGAGCAATGGAAGGTTTGTTAGACCCTGAGCTTGTAGAAGAAGCATTGGGTGAAGTAGAAGTGCGTGCCTTGTTTACAATTAATCGTGGTGCTGTTGCTGGTTGCTATGTATTGTCTGGCAAAGTTGTACGTAACTGTAAAATACGAGTACGTCGCAAAGGAGAAGTTGTCCACGAAGGTATATTGGATTCTCTCAAACGTATGAAGGATGATGTTAAAGAAGTTAATGCAGGTTATGAATGTGGTATCAGCTTAGATAGTTTTCATGATTGGAATGAAAGTGACATTATTGAAGCTTACCAGATGGTGACTAAGCGCCGGAAACTATCTACCTAATGTGGTAATAATAGCTGAAATTAGCAAAAACTCAACTCCCATGCTGACAAATATCAGTGTGGGATTGTAATTTGAGTACGCGCGACCTGAACTGGTCAATTGAATTGAGACACCCAGTCTATGAGGGATTTCTACCCCAAACCCTGTAGCTGCCGCTTGGCTTCGCCAACATAGAGTAACCCGTCAAAGAACGGTACGTCACATCCGAGTAGGTAAGGAAAAAGATGGAATGCAGCCTAATAGCCAAAGCCATTAGGGATTAAATGGTCAGGAGCAAGAGGGAGAAATAGAAGGATGAACACAGACTAAGTTATTGATTAAACTGCGTCATCAACTAACAAGCCAAATTATCCCTGACAGGCTTGAACCAAAAAGGTAAGTGAGCGATTCTAAGGTTTAAGCTTCCTTAAAATGTAGAAATAAAACTCTCACCGCAGAAAAGATAACCATCCCAACTATTTCAGAACTTCAATTGACACAACAGGGTAAGTCCGAAAGAGTCCAAAAGAGTCTGAAATCTATCAGTAAGCCAAGAGGAATCTCGGCCGAATCCTCTGTCGGATCGAAGATGAGAGAAAAAGCGTTTCAGGGAGCCGACAGCCGACATGCCATCCTGTAATGCGATGGATCGGGATTCTAAATTTGTCCCCGCCTGTAGAGCCACCTCGCCACATGTGCAGGGAGCCGACAGGCGAAACAGGGAGGCTCCATGCTCAAAGTCA
>JAJEAQ010000323.1 GCA_022822685.1 Trichodesmium sp. jk18x7bins.61 | reverse complement strand
GGGGAAGTGCTCAAAAGTCCCTAGAAGCTATTAAAAAATTAAAGTATTTTTCCTGGACAGAAATACTAGAAATATTCCAAATAACTTTTGAGGATAGTTGGAACACAGTCAGAACTTTTCTGCCTAATCCTATAGGTGGATTATTAACAGCTTTTACTCAATTAGAACAAGCAAGAGCATTTAACGTGGCAATTTTATTTGGGGTCATATTTGAAATTTGCTTTGTACTGGGAATTAGCCTAATTCTCCAGCGACTGGATGAAGCTAACCACACAGGATTTTTTTTATTAATAATTATCGGTATGATTCCGTTTGTAAATTTAGCGGTTACAAGTGGTTTTGCTAGACTAATTTTTAAAGCTAATGGTAGTTTAACAGGAGATTTGTTTATAGCAGGTGCTGCACTATTACCTCTAGGTTTGTTAGTCTTCCTCAGTGGAATTTTAAATAATTGGGTAATTAGTGCTATTTTAGCGATGTTTGTTCTTTGTTATACAATTTTAACTATGTATAGTGGTTGCCAACAAATTTCCAATATTTCTGAAGAAAAATCGGCGATGACAGTACCTATTATGTTACTGATGAGTGGGTTGCCGTTTGGCTTAATTAATTAGTGTCGCTACGAGGAAGTCAAAGTGTCTAGATGGGATTTACAGGGCACAAATGTTCACAATTAATTTATTTTTCGGAGATGTCTAATCAAATTAACATTTCTCTTAGTTAATAAGAGATTGTTTGTCACGCCTCAGATTAAATTCTTGCGTAGGGTGGGTGAGGTAGAAATATCTCCTTGGACTCATCGTAATTTTAGTTGTCCGCCTTAACCCATCAGAATTAAACATTCTAGCTATCTTAATATTTACTTTACAAGCAGTCTCTTAGCAAGCAACAATCCGTATTATTTATAATTTATTTAAGTTTTGGGAGCTTGATTGTAGCTGAGGGGATCGTTCTCAATTTTTTTGATTTTCTCCCTTGACAAAAATGCTAATTATCCTATCTACTTAATATTGTTTCATATATCTTTACAGATAGTTTTTTGTATCTGATGCTACAAAAAAAGTCAATTAATAATAAAATAATAAGGAGTGCAAATAAAAATGTTGGAAGCAGGGCTGCAAACAACAGTCCCAAGAGAGTTACTAGGCCCATCTGGAGGCTTAAATACTAACTTACTGATGTTTTTGAGTGCTTTAGGAATAGTAGTTCTCTCAACCTGCGGTTACTGGTGCTGGAACTTTCCTGGCTGGTGCTGCTTTTTCATGAATGTGCTAGCCCTACATATAGCAGGAACAGTGATTCACGATGCCTCTCATAATTCAGCCCATAGGGACCGCTTAGTTAATGCTATTTTAGGTCACGGTAGCGCCCTACTATTAGGTTTTGCTTTCCCAGTATTTACACGAGTACATCTACAGCATCATGCCCATGTTAATGAGCCAGAAAATGACCCAGATCATTTTGTTTCTACAGGTGGACCATTGTGGCTAATTGCAGCTCGTTTTTTTTACCATGAAATCTTCTTTTTTAAAAGACGACTTTGGCGAAAGTTGGAACTCTGGGAGTGGTTTTTCAGTCGTTTAGTAGTCTTCACTATTGTAGGTGTATCCATCTATTATGGATTTGTGGACTACATTTTAAATTTCTGGTTTTCCCCTGCTTTAGTAGTAGGTTTAGCTCTGGGGTTATTTTTTGATTATTTGCCTCACCGTCCTTTTCAAGAACGCGATCGCTGGCACAATGCTAGAGTATATCCTAGCCCCATTCTCAATATTTTAATTTGTGGGCAAAACTATCATTTGATTCATCATTTATGGCCTTCTATACCTTGGTATAACTACAAACCTGCTTATGAAGTTATGAAACCACTACTAGATGATAAAGGTTCTCCTCAATCTTTGGGATTGTTACAAGGAAAAAACTTTTGGAGTTTTCTCTATGATGTTTTTTTGGGTATTAGGCTTCATAAAAAACAGGAGTCTAAGCAACAACCATAAGAGGGAAAGCATGTTTGGGGGAATTGGTTTCTCCACTCAAAGGGAGGGGGGTGGGGCGGAAAACCCCTTATTTGAGCTGGAGTCAACGCTCAGTATTTAGTAACTTCTGTTATTGATAATGCTTATTTTTCACCCTTCCAAGCATATAGGATGACTTGGTTCAAAATGTTATAAGTGATGATTAACTTAAATGGAAAGATTATTTTAATTACAGGTGCATCTGCTGGCATTGGTGCGGCAACAGTGCAAACCCTAGCTCAAGCAGGGGCTGATGTGATTTTACATTATGGTCATAAACAGCAAGCAGCAGAAGCGATCGCCGAGAAAATTGGTCAAAAGAAATGTTATTTATTAAAAGCAGATTTAGCACAGAAAAATGCCGGAGTGAAATTGTGGCCAGAAGCGGTCGCATGGAAAAATCATATTGACATTCTTGTAAATAATGCTGGTGTTTTCGTAGCGGCTAGCGTAGATGATGAAATAGATATTTGGGCTAACGCTTGGCAACAAACCTTACAAGTCAATCTAGTCGCAGTTGCCGATTTATGTCGAGAAGCAATTCGTCATTTTCAGACTTGTAACGGTGGTACTACTATTAACATTGCCAGTCGAGCTGCTTTTCGTGGAGACGACTCTCAACATATTCACTATGCTGCTTCCAAAGGTGGTGTTATTTCTCTGACTCGTACTATTGCCCGTAATTTTGCCAAGTCTAATATCCTAGCTTATGCTGTTGCACCAGGGTTTGTACATACCGAAAGAGTAGAAAGTTATCTTCAAGAGGTAGGCGAAGACTTTGCTACTCGCGACATCCCCTTGGGTAAGTTAGCAACTCCAGAAGATGTTGCTAATGTTGTAGCTTTTTTAGCATCCGGTTTAGCACCTCATGCTACAGGAGCAACTATTGATATTAATGGTGCTTCTTATGTGCATTGAAATTCAGACCTTGGTAACTTAAAAGATGATTATCTTGTAGTATAAACAGCCCTCATACCACTTCTGTGTGAAGTTGCACCTAGATTTATCCCCCATCCCTCCTTTTCTATCTCCCCCAGCTCCCAGCTAGGGGAGATGCTGCGCTTTTTGTTTGACGGGGGGCTAGGGCAGATTATTCTTTGAAAAAAGGGGAAACAGGTAGTTAGTTGCCCTACTTACTAAAAAAGGTATTACCCACGATTTTTAAGTATTTGGGATCAAGTCTGTTCAAGTTTCATCTCTTTATTTACCAACGCCGAAAAAGCTATTAATCATTAATCCCTGACAAAGTTAGGCAATATAGTAATGGAACTAGAGATATATCAATCTAACTACTGCAGTGCTTTTAGTCTAAAAGGAGAGCCACGAAAATACTTTTACACAAAAAACAATAACAATACACTGCTGGAGCCACAGCAACCCTCAGACAATTGAGCCAGTATGTATCATAATTTTTATAAAATTGCAAACAAAATTTTTGATTAAATCTACTATAATTAAAAAAATTAATGTAAATTGCCTGGAAATAGCTATTTGCTTAGATGTTACTTAAAGAAGAATTTAATAATTATGTTTGCAACCCAAGCTCGAAGCAACCAAAGTTTTAATAGTATACCTGAGGATTTGTTTGAAGCGATCGCCACCCTCAAGCAAGAATTAAATGCTGTCATTCTAGCTCACTATTACCAAGAGCCGGACATTCAAGATATTGCCGACTACATTGGAGATTCCCTAGGCCTTTCCCAACAAGTTGCCCAAACTGATGCAGATGTCATTGTCTTTGCGGGAGTTCATTTCATGGCGGAGACAGCAAAAATTCTCAACCCCAATAAATTGGTACTTCTACCAGATTTAGATGCAGGTTGCTCCCTGGCTGATAGCTGCCCACCAGAAGAGTTTAGCAAATTTAAAGCCGCCCACCCCAATGCAATAGTCGTTTCTTATATTAACTGTAGTGCTGCTATTAAGGCAATGAGCGATATCATCTGCACCAGTTCCAACTCAGTCAAAATAGTAAGTCAAATACCAAAAGATAGACCGATTATTTTTGCTCCAGATCGTAACCTAGGTCGCTATGTAATGGAGCAAACTGGACGGGATTTAATACTATGGGAAGGCAGTTGTATTGTTCACGAAACATTCTCTGAGAAAAAGATTGTCCAATTAAAAATAGAACATCCCGCAGCCGAAATTATTGCTCATCCAGAATGTGAACCTACTGTATTGCGTCATTCTAGTTATATTGGTTCAACAACTGCCTTATTAAAATATTGTCAGGAGAGCCAAAACCAAGAATTTATTGTGGCAACTGAACCGGGGATCATTCATCAAATGCAAAAAAAAGCACCCAACAAAAACTTTATCCCTGCACCAGCAATGAATAATTGTGCTTGCAACGAATGTCCTCACATGAGGCTCAATACTTTGGAAAAGCTATATCTGGCTATGAAAAATAAGACACCACAAATCGTGATTCCCGAAGCAACAAGAGTAGCAGCATTGAAGCCTATTCAATGGATGTTGGAACTTTCATTAACTCCAAGCACAGTATAGACGCGGAGCGGCTTGGCTTGGGTATCCCCTACCATAGGCCTTTTGGAGTGATAACTGATAACTGATAACTGTTTCAAGTTTGGCCATCAATTAATAGCAATTTCATAAAATATTGCTACAATGCTTTGGAATGCTGGTGGAGTTATAGAAATTAATACTGTAACTACCTTTTGTGAGTTTGGTATAACTCAACTTAAGGTGTGCTAACAAATGATATATCAACTGGAAATACCAGAGCAAAAATTATCTGGATGGGAAACAAAACGAGCGATCGCTACTGCATTAGCAGCCTCAGTATTCTTGGGTTTAATGCCTATATTAATCCGAATCAGCCAAGATTTCCTCAGCCCCAATGCCACAGTATTTAATCGCTTCTGGATAGGTACAATCATCCAGGGGTTATGGAATGGGTTGCTGCCAAATAGAAAGACAAACTTTGCCATCAAAGATACTTCTAATATTAAGAGACTATTGGTGTGGTTATTAGTACTATCAATAGTTTTCACGCTCACACAGTTACTGTGGAGTTTGTCGCTGGCTCAAACCACTGTTGCTAACTCAGAAATCTTGCATTGTTTTTCCCCAAAATTTACTACACTAGCTGGATGGTTACTATTCACTAAAAGGTTTGGTAATAGATTCCTGACGGGAATGGTAATAACAACTGGAGTCGCGATCGCGATAGGAGTGAGTGATATCTCTTACAGTGTCAGCTTAAAAGGTGATGGATTGGCACTACTCTCAGCCGTATTTTGGGGAGGATACATAATGTCCATGGAAAAACTCCGCAGTTATTTGAGTCCAACAATGATTGTGATGTGGGCATCTGTGTCTTGTGCTGTTTTATCCAGGCCTGTGATACTAATTACTAATGATGGAATGTTGCCAAATGGTGCTGAGTCCTGGCTAACCTTAATATTACTTGGTTTTAATACCATTGCTTGCCACGGTTTAATGGCATATAGTCTAAAATGGTTATCTTCAGCATTAATGGCAACAATTCTTCTATGCAGTCCAATTCTGACTGCAGTAGTGGGTTGGGCTTTGTTTTCAGAAACTCTCAGTCAGATCAACTTATTCGGGTTGGCGGTAATTCTAGTAGGCATATACTTGGCTACATCTGATGAAGGAGAGTTAAAGACACCAGAAAAGTAAATGACCCCACTGCCGACATGAAGGAACTTGTGAAGATAATTGGTGGGAAATTCTTTTGGGAAAAATTTGATATTCCCCTAAGGCTAAAACTGATCAGAAAATGATATGCTCTCGGTAAATCAGCCACAATTTCGAGGCGTTCCATGGAATATCCCTCCCCATGCAAAGGGAAGCTTGTCCCCCTGGATTATTGCGACCTGCATTTTACCGCCTAGGAATCAGGGATATGAGTTCTTATAGCTTTTATAGCCAAACTGCAAAAGAGTTAGGTTTTGAGGAACTCCACTTTATTGACCTTTCTAAAAATACACCTACCCATTATCGACGCTTTAGGGAAGAAGTACAGAAGCGACATGATGATTTGGTGCAAATGACTTCACCCGAATTTGTTGACAAAACTTTGAAAAGCATTGAACCTTGGATGGAGGGTTATGAAAAAGGATATATGCAATGAGGGATTTTGCACTTTCGTCTGTTGAAGAAGGAGGAATGATCATTTACTTTTATGTCTATTAATGTAGACAGACAAAATGTAGACAGACAAGTAGTAGGGTGGGAAAATATTTGAGTGATCTGGAGTAACGATAAATTTTGCAGGCAGGCAGGATGCCTACCCCACCTACTCCTCTCAATTCCCTTGAGCAATGAAATAGAGATCAAAAATATGACTGACTTAATGAATGCAGTGATTATGACTGGATTTGGTAGGCCGGAAAAACAGGTCTATACCCAAGTGCCAAAACCAGTTCCGAAACAGGGAGAAGTGCTGATTAAAGTAGGGGCCTGTTCGATAAATAATACAGACATTAATGCTCCCACGGGTTGGTATGCTGCAGAGGATAATTTTCAAGCAATCCTACAAGATACCAAAGTAAATAACCCGAATAATTCATCTTGCTGGACGCAAAATAGCACAGAATTTCCTCGAATTCAAGGCGCTGATATTGTTGGCAAAGTAGTATAAATTGCTGAAAATGTAGATACTAAATTTCTCCAACAAAGGGTTATAATTGATAGCTGGATTCGGAGTGAATAACCCAACAAATATCAATATATTGGCAGTGAATTAGATGGAGGTTTTGCTGAATATATAGTAGTTCCTGCCACTAATGTCTATCCAATTAACTCTCCACTTTCTGATCTTGGATTAGCTACATTTCCCTGTTCTTATTCTACAGCATAAAATATGCTAACTAAAGACAGAATTGAAGCAGCAGATACTGTTGTAATTATGGGAGGGTGGTGTAGGTAGTGCTTTGATTCAACTAAGTAAGCCAAATTAGAGGTGCTAAAGTTATTGCGATTGTTGGAGCTAATAAAGAATCTTTTACTAAAGATTTAGGTGCTGATTTTGTCTATCTAAGAGATGACCAATTAGCTGTGAATTTAGCTAAACATCAAATTACTGTGGCTTTAGATATTGTGGGAGGAGATTATTTTAATTTAATGATTAAAGTTCTGGAAACAAGAGGAAGATTATTTCCTGTGGAGCAATTTGGAATCCCATGGTGACTATGGATTTGCGGGATTTGATTTACAGAGATTTAGAGATGATTGGAGCAACCCGCCTAGAATCAGATGTATTTCAACCCTTAGTGAGATATCTAGAAAAAGATCTATTAAAACCTTTGGTTGCAAAGGTGTTTAACCTGTCTGAAATAAAGGAGGCTCAACAATTCTTTCAATCTCAACGTTTTTTTTGATAAAGTTGTACTCAAAATTGATGAACAAAATATCAGCGCGGGTTGAGAATATTAATCATGGACTTGTCTTGACATACTCCCCCCTTTTTTAAGGCAGGGGGTTGGGGAGATCAAACAGAGGTTTTAGGACTCGAAGTTTTTTCTAGAGGACTTACGCCAAAGCACTATATATACTAAGTTAAAACTATAGCACTACGCTATAAATGGTATTGACAACAAAAAAATGCGTAAGTACTGAAGAGAGTAGGCGATCGGGTCGCGTTGCATCAGCAGTATCCCTACCACGATTCCCTAAGGGAGCCATCCCGGAATCACCTGCTACTCCTTCGTTCTCAACCAGGAAGTGACTATTACTTGAATTATTATTCAAGTAATTTTTCAAAACCTTTTATCTGTATATCTTGTAGCTTTATTGTCACCCCTTGATTTTTTTTAGAGCAACAAATGATTATGTTTCATCTTTTGATTTATCTTTAGATTTATCTTGAGAGGTACTTTTCACCTTACCTGGTGGAACACTCTTAAGCGGTTTATAAAATCTGGGTACTTCTAATGTTGGTTCTGAGAGCAACTCCATAAATCCCCACTTCTGTTGATTGGGGATAAAACGAGCTTTGATTTCTACAAAGTAGCGTGAGCCTTGTTTATCCTTATCAAGTTTAGGGTTGAACCGAAAAGGCTTAACAGGTGCATCTTTCCAAAAGATAGGAACATGATTAGCTCGCATAATATTCTTAGCTAGTTTCTCATATTTTTCAGCAAGTTTCTTGACTTCCTTATTCTTATTGCGATGTACTGATATAACAGCACCACGATAAACTGCTATTTGTTGAAACAATCCACACAGCTTAAATTCGTTAACTGGGAACTCTAGGTAGGGAGCTGGTGAAACTGCAACTAAGGTAAAAGAGATTTTGGGAGGCTTAGTCTCACCTTTAGGTTGTGGGTAATGAACAACATTTGGGTAAACCAATAAGTATTGTTCTTCATCTGGTTTATAGTTAGTTTTGACAAAGAGTCGGATGGGATGACTGTTAATAATTAATGGATAAGTTTTATCACCTGCGACACTATTGTAATAGTGATCATTTTCTTCATAACGTTTGACGATTCGGCCTTGAATCACTCCTACACCTTGAAATATTTTTTGTGGTGTATCTGATGGAATTATTTCTGATTCTCCAGTAACTGGTTGTTTTGTTTCTGACGATTCTAGTTTTACTTCTTTAGGAGGAGTTGGTTTGTTGACTTTCAATATTTGTGGGGTGGTTTCAGGTGCAGCTTGAGATGCTACTTTTAATTCTTCTAATTGTTTGGTTAAGTTCTCTAAAATCTGCTCAAAACTTTTTTTCTGTGCAGTATTTTGAGCTACCTTTAGTAACTCCTGCATTTTGAAAATATTTGACTCTAGCTCTTTGATAGTTGCCATATCGCCCTCATCTGTTTTTACTACTATGATAATTGAAACTCAACCAGGATTTAACTATTTCTGAATTATCAAAAAGAGTAAAAAGAAAATAAGCTACGAAGTTATTGTGCCAATAACAGGACATCCCATCTATTTGGTTGGTAGAAGCAGATTCGGAAAAAGTAGCGGAATATCGAGAAAGCAATTATAATCCCTATAATCTGTAGAGAATGACCAAGGATTCTTCTTATCCCCTTTTAATTGGAGAGGTAGTCTCTTGCTAGCTATAAATATTCCCTTAAATTTCCCATAGAAAAACTAGGCTAAAACAAAGTTGTAGACAGATTTATTCTATATCAAAATAAAACTTTATAAAAATGCCCAGATTAACATCTCTAACAATTTCTCCCTACTTTGACATTATAGTAGTAGGTTCAGGTGCAGCAGGACTTTATGCTGCACTTTGTCTACCTGCTCATCTACGAGTCGCTTTATTAACTAAAGATACCATAAATATGGGAGCAAGTAACTATGCTCAGGGAGGTATTGCTGCTGCCATTGACTCCGAGGATTATCCCCTATTGCACCTCGAAGATACCCTCAAAGCAGGTGTTGGTTTGTGCGATCGCCAATCAGTACAATTTATGGTAGAAAATGCAGGAGCAGCGATCGCGCATCTGGTAGAAATGGGGGTAGCCTTTGATCGCAAAGGCCAAAAACTGGCAATGACCCTAGAATCTGCTCACTCTCGCCCCCGCGTACTTCATTCAGCAGATACTACTGGTAGAGCAATTATTGATACACTAGCCACAAAAGTTCTAGAGCAAGCAAATATTCAAGTAATTTGTCAAGCAGTAGCATTAAATTTGTGGCTAACTCCACAAAAAGACCGCGTTCAAGGGATTAGTATTCTCTACCAAGGTAAAATTCAGTGGTTAAAATCCTCCGTAGTTGTTCTCGCTACTGGTGGAGGCGGTCAAATATTTGCTCAAACCACTAATCCTGAAGTCAGTACCGGAGATGGAGTCGCAATAGCTTGGCGTGCAGGAGCAGTTTTACGAGACTTGGAATTTTTCCAATTTCATCCCACTGCCTTAACTAAAGCAGGAGCGCCTCGTTTTCTAATTAGTGAAGCTGTTCGCGGAGAAGGAGCGCATCTAATCGATGTTCGTGGAAACCGCTTTGCCTTTGAGTATCATCCAGTTGGAGAGTTAGCACCTAGAGATGTTGTCAGTCGAGCTATTTTCCATCACTTGCACAAAACCGCAGCCGAACCCACCCACGCTCACGTATATTTAGACTTGCGAACAATTGACTCAGAGCGCATTCCCTATCGGTTTCCCAATATTATTAATGTCTGTCGAGAATGGGGTATTGATGTTTTTCAAGAACCGATTCCAGTAGCTCCTGCTGCTCATTATTGGATGGGTGGAATTGCTTGCGACTTAATGAGTAAAACCTCAATTTGTGGACTCTACGCGATCGGGGAAACGGCAAGTACGGGGGTTCACGGAGCCAATCGTTTAGCTAGTAATTCTTTATTAGAATGTTTAGTATTTGCTTCTCAACTCTCTCATATTAAAATTCAGCCAAATTTAGTGGCGCCTGATTCTGAGATTTTGCAAGTAAACTCTAACTGGAATAGAGAAATGGAAAAAATAGAATCGATTCGGCAAATGTTGCCCAGTTTGATGTGGGAAAGTGCAGGAATTTCTCGTCAACGAGATTTATTAGATGGTGCACTACATCAAGTTAATAGTTGGCGAGAAGATTTGGCAAGTTTGAATATAGTTCAATTCTTAGATAAGATCTTACCTAATCAAATGATAGAATTAAACTCGACTGATGCTGAACAACAGTTACGGATAACTGCAGAAACTCTCAATCTTTTAGATCTGGGTTATTTAATTCTCAAAAGTGCTGCATGGCGCACTGAAAGCAGAGGCGGACATTATCGTAGTGATTATCCCCAAACTTCTGAAGACTGGAGCGTACATACTTTAGTCCAGAGCGATCGCTTGTGGAAGTTTTCTGAATACTGTTCGGAAAACTGAAAGTCCCTCAGTTTCAGCTTGGGGATGGAATCAGTTTCAGTACCCACTATAATTTTCAAATTAGTGGTGCGCGTTTTGGTATCTCGCCACATGAAAGGTGATGGGATCATACCCCCTAAGACTCTAACAAGATGAAAACTGCTATAAAAGCTCATTTATAAAGACAGCTAAAATCCTAATCTAACAGAGCTTTCAAAAATTTAGCTTTTAGGAATCTAGATTTCGTCAAATCCTTGTATTGCGAGGTAATCATCCTCTTAAGATTTACTTGATAAATCAGTGATAAATCAGGGGTTCCCAACTGGCTTGAGGTCTGGTCTGAGATTTTTAGCTCCCCGCAAATATGGATGAACAATTGTTTCTCTGTGGGTTTCTGGCATATTCACATGAATCAAAAATCTGATACAACGTTCTAAACTACCCTCAACGTACATTTGCTGCACATCTAATAAAGGCACATTATTCCAGTGGGGGCGTTGGCGAGCGATCGCGGCCGGGAAAATAGCATCTAAGTCACGAGTCACAGAGAAAGTTGTACTAATAATTTGGTCGGGAGCAATTTGATTATGTGCTTCTAGCTCATCTAGCAATTCCGTTACTGCCTCTCGAATTGCCTCTATTGAATTTTCTGAAACTGTAGTTGCTCCACGAATTGCTAGAACTCGCCACGCCACGCCAAAATCCTCCCAATCAAAAATTTTCTTAAATTAAGGTCTATACAGCCACATAGGTAAACCATTAGTAGAAACTTCAAACTCTACCATTTTTTGGGCTGCTGATAGTTTTGATGATACCTGATTACTGCTCAAAACTCGATTTAATAAAGATTTTGGTTTTTCCAGAGTACAACATTGGGTCTTCTCCGGATCTAGGTTGACTAATTCACAAGCCCATTTGCGGGCATCCTCCTCAGTACCTAAACGGTCAACCACACCTAATTCTAATGCTTGTTCTCCTGTAAAAATTCGACCATCAGCAAAACTTCTGACAGTTTCTACAGCTAAATTTCTTGCTTCAGCCACCGTTCTGACAAACTGCTGATAACTAACATCAATCAATTCTTGGAGAATTTGCTTTTCTGGAGCTGTCATTTCCCGGTCAAAGGCCAGTATATCTTTGTAAGGGCCAGACTTTACTACTTTAAATGAAACACCTACTCTTTCCAAGAGACGCTCTATATTATTACCACGTAAAATTACACCAATACTACCAGTAATAGTACCAGGATTAGAAATAATATGTTGAGCCCCCATCCCAATATAGACACCCCCGGAAGCCGAAATATTGCCGAAGCTGGCTACAATTTTGACTTTCTCTTGCAAAATTTTCAGGGCACTGTAGATTTCCTGAGAGTCAGCTACAGTACCTCCAGGACTATCTATTCTGAGCAACAGAGCTGGAAATTTTCTTTCTTCTACTGTTTTTAGTGCTTCTAAAACTCGTTTTCGGATGTCTCTCGCAATGACACCATTAATTTCTATTCGGGCAATTTGTTTACGATACCGAGGCTTAAATGGCCAAATCATACTCTTACTAAGTGAAGTCAAAATTCAAAAATTTTAGGACGAAGATGGTTAAACAAAAATTATATTACTTTTCTGAAAGCTTTGTGATATTATTTCTACATTCTCCCCATTCCCTTGAGCCTGTAGGCTTCTCATGCCTGTTGAAGATGCTCAAACTTCCCGAGCAATAAGCTCAATGTTAGACTTAGCCATAACAACCTCATTTTTACGGTGTTAACCTCGGGAAAACATACAACCAGACCCTCATCTTTAAATTGATTGAAGCATTATATACTCTTTAACAATTATCAATCAATATATCATTAATCAACATTATGTAATCTTACCATATTTTCGTAAAGAATATATAGTTATGACAATAGTAAACAATTTTATGGAAAAAATATTACGTTATGTAAGTAAATATAACTATAATTAATTTAGTTAACTGATCAAGTCCAAAGAAAACCAAAATTTAACCATGCAGCTAAAACTGAATAACTCAAGACTACCCCTGGCTCCACTACTACTAATCCCACCCTTCTTTTTTTGGTGAACCGCAATGGTAGGGATGAATGGCGTTATTTATAACACAACACCATTTTTTATAGCAGCAATGGGTATATTGCCAGCTGGCATATTATTTTGTTACTAATAGGAATAATTCAGAGAAGGCCTCAGCCCAAAAGTCCAATAGCTTGGCTATGGATACTGTTATTTGCCTTAGTAGATGGACTGTTGTTCCAAGGATTTTTGGCTCAAGGGTTAGTCAAAACTGCTGCAGGTTTAGGTTCGGTAATGATTGACTCTCAACCTTTAGCAGTAGCTATTTTATCTTTATGGCTATTTCAAGAAAGAATTAGATTTTGGGGTTGGTTAGGGTTAGGTATTGGTGTAATCGGTATTAGTCTAATTGGTTTACCTCAAGAATGGATAGGGAGTCTAATCCATCCAGGCACAATAGAAGCATCGATAGGAATAGAATAACTGTTTCAAAATGGAGAATGGTTAATGTTATTAGCATCCCTCTCCATGGCAGTAAGAATAGTAATGATGCGTTGGGTTTGCAAATATGCTGATCCAATTATGGCTATTGGCTGGCATCTAATTTTAGGTGGTTTACCATTATTTGCGATTTCAGCAAAATTTGAGTCTTATCAGTGGGTAGATATCGCTCAATCTGGCTGGATAGCTATGGGTTATGCCGCTATTTTTGGTAGCGCGATCGCCTATGGTTTATTTTTTTATTTTGCTTCTGCAGGCAATCTTACTAGCTTGGGTGCCCTAACTTTTCTGACTCCAGTGTTTGTTTTGTTGTTTGGCAATCTACTTTTAGGAGAAGTTTTGAATCCACTACAGTCAGTAGGAATAGGTTTAATTTTGTTAGTATTTATCTCATTAATCAGTGGGATGTATTAGCCCAGAAATTAAGATTGAATAGTTCAAAACAAGAAGCTATTTCAATTACTAATTCAGGTCAACTATTCAGAGACTCTCAGCAACAACCAATTGAAGTTAAAGTTAAAATTAGCACTGAAACACTAGATTAATATTATTAGAGGGGTGGGGAAGCGCTCACAGGGGTAGGTTTTTACCTAAAAACCGGTTTTGAAAGCCCCTGTGTTTTAATACTGAAGAAAAATACTCCCTTGACATACTCACTCCGTTGCGCTTAAGCGACAAGGCGGGATTCCTTAACCAACAGATTATCGATTGCGGTTTTTGCTCCTGGTGATATTTAAACCCTGTGTAGAGAGGAATCCCATTTTCTGAATATGCTGCTAAAAAGTTGATCAGAAAACTTCACCCTGGCCGTCATCCCGACGCTCCCTGCTGAGGGGTGGGGTGGGATTTTTCTCCTGTTTTTTCTTTTGTTCGAAGCATGGATTAAAGTGTAAATTAAAATCGTCTACCGCTACAATATTATAATTTATTTCTCCCTTGTTCAAATACTTTAGGAGAATATCCTGTACATGGGCATCTCCAATTTTCCACACACCTTTTCTCTCGTAGCAGGATTCCTTGGCTGCGTTATGCATTGCGTCGGAACGCTCTTCAGATATATCATCCCTTGTTTTCTTTGAATATTCATTACCTATAATTCTTTTTTCTTTGACAGCTGCAATTAGACGATTTACGCTTTCTATAGAACTCTGTGGGGTATATTCTTTATTTTCACCCAGAAGTCCTTCTGGTTCTCCAACCCAATCCTTTTTCAAATCCCAAGGTAATTTTAAATTTTGTGCTATGTAGGTCTGAGCGTCTGAATAAAAAATCTGCTTATAAGTATTTATCAATGTTAATGCAGCATTTTTAATATGTGGCTCTAAATCTACAAATTCCTTTTTCTCTTCTTTCGTGAATTCAAAATCTAATTGATCTAATTTTAGATGTTTTGGTAATATCAAAAAATATTTCAAATATTCTATTGCAAATAGTAATTCTTCCATCAAAGCAACATTACGCCCAAGAACGTGATTTATCATAATATTGCCATTCCGTATCTCTAGAAGTTTTAGCACATACAAGAAATGTAATTTATATGGGTCTCCCAAATTTTGCTGCTCCCAAGGTTTTCCTGCTTCCCATTTTCGAAATTCATGTTCTTCCCAATAATTATTTGAACCAGTATAGATTTGTGAATATTCTTTTTCATACTCTCGTCTGTTATTTGCGTTTGACTCAGAATGGCGTTCTCCTACTACATTCAAACGATCTTTTACTAAAGGTGTTTCAATTTCCTGACGCTCCGGATTTTCCTGAGTAGGAGGTGGAACTTTAGGCCTAGCTCCCTCGTTTGCTCGTAACATACATTGAACAGTGTCTGCATTCTGTGAATTTACCTTTTGATGTGCTTCTAAACTTCCATATAGCTGTTTGAATATGCTTCTAAATTTAACAGCTTTCGGTGGTGTGTTATTATCTGCTCTTATATTCCTTGTGTCAATTGTTTGTTGTTTGGGTTTTGATAACTGAATAGGTGTTTTGATCTTTGGTACTTGTATTTGGTGCATTCTGAACTCCAATATTTTTGATTTTAATGATTGATATCCAAGAGTGAGATGAGGTAGATTAACAACTAGGGATTCAATTCTATACTTTAGACATTGCTTTTAGAATATATCAGGAAATAAATGTCAGTTTATTAGTATTCAAACTAAATCCGGTTTAGATAGGAGCTTGATTACGAGGGCAGGGCAAGAGGCAAGAGGCAAGAGGCAAAAAGGTTATAGAAGATTTGGAAAAAGTATCTTTGCCTCATTCGGGAGTCGCTTCGCTTGCCTCCCGGGGGAGGAGCTACCCTTGCATAACCGGATTTAGTATCAGACATTTATCCGCCTTCTAAATAAAAATGGTAAATAGAGTCGAGCATAGGTGAAAATCGTCAATCTGGCTCACTCCCTTACTCCCTCAAATAAGTCTCGTATTTTCCCAAAGCCATCAAAGGAAAATACTGCTGATAAAAATGATATTTAATATAGAAATGACAGGGAAAGCCAGTGCCAGTAAACTCCGACTCAAACCAACTCCCATCAGAATTCTGAGTTGATACCAAAAAAATCACACCCCTATCAATAGCATCTCTAGCAAAATTACCAATCGCCTTACCCCCTACTAACAACCCAATCAATGCCCAGGCAGTCTGAGAAGCCGTACTTTTTCCCTTTCCTTTTAATGACGGATCGTTATAACTCCAACAACTCTCACCCCATCCACCATCAGCATTTTGACATCCAACCAACCAATTTATGCCCTTCTCAATATAACCTTGGTGAGTTTCCGCTGCCACCATAGCCAAAGCCGAAATCACTCCACTCGTACCATATATATAATTTACTCCCCACCTACCAAACCAACAACCCTCTACTTCCTGCTCCCTTTCCAAAAAAGCGATCGCCCGTTGCACCTGCCGATTATCCATAGACAACCCACAACAACCCACCATTTCCAAAACCCTTGCCGTCACATCCGCCGTATTCGAATCAATCATCGCCTTTAAATCTCCGTAGGGAATACCATTCAACCAATCTTGGTCATTATCCACATCAAAAGCAGCCCAACCTCCAGCTTGACATTGCATAGAAGCCACCCATTCCACAGCACGAGCGATCGCTACCCGTTTCAACTCCTCATCCGGCAACTCTACAGCATCCAAAGCCATCACCACTACGGCCGTATCATCTATATCTGGGTAAAAACGATTCATAAACTCAAATGCCCAACCCCCTGGTTGACCAAATTTATTCTTAACTGCCCAGTCGCCATAATCCAAAATTTGCTGTCTCAACAACCATTCACCAGCCTTAACTACTGCTGAGTGAGCAGGAGAAATTCCAGAATCAATCAGCGAGCGTACTACCCAAGCCGTATCCCAAACTGGAGACACACAAGCTTGTACTCGATAACTATCTTCAGTTTCAATCGCAAATCTATCTACAGCCTCCAATCCACGCACCACAAAAGGATCCGCCACATCATACCCCAAACACCGTAATGCCAAAAGAGAATTCAACATGGCTGGAATAATACCACCCCAGTCTCCAGTAGCTTCTTGCCTTTCCAAAATCCATGTTTCTGCCGCTTTTAATCCTTCTTCCCGCAAAGGCATCAAATTTAAACTATCAGCAAATTTGAAAGCAACATCAAGCCCTAAAAAAATATCCGTCCAATCATACTGGCGGGGTAAGTCAAAACTAGCATTGTTAATTCCTTCAGCATAAAGCTCATCAAGCTCTATAGTTGGGTTAACAGAAAAAATTGGCTTTTTATCAAACACAATTAATAGGGGAACAGTACTACTTCTTGCCCAACTTGACATTTCATAAATAGTAAATATAAAATCTTCAGGCAATAGCATAATCCAGGGTGGAATAGAAGGGATACCTTGCCACTTGTAGCATCCAATTAAAGCCAGATGTAGTTTAGTAAAAATTCTGCTGCAACTAATACCCCCTCGTTTGATGATAAATTCTCGTGCTTTGAGCATGAATTCGTTTGTTTTTGAAACACCTAATAATCTCAAAGCCATATAAGCTTCAATAGAAGTGCTTAAGTCTCCCCCATCCCCATAAAATAGTTCCCAACCGCCATGTTCTCGTTGTTGAGAAATTAAGTATAACTTGGCTTTATGAAGCGGTCTTTTGTTATCAGTTTCCCAAATTTTATGTAGTAAAACTATTTCTGCTGTTATTGTGACATTTGATTCTAGTTCTGCCCACCAATAACCTTCTGGTTTTTGCAGATTTAAGAGATAGTTTTGAATAGCTGAAATTGATTTTTTAACTAGGTTTTTATCTGGCATTTGACCAATAATTAATTTTAGACATTATGACTTTTAAGGACAATATTAAATTCCGATTGGCTTTGTGTATAAAATATCTGTGAAACCAGCAACAATAGTAATATTCTTAGACAATTGATCAAGTTTAGTATTTTTTACGTATGATTTCGTATTACTATAAGAGATTGTTTGTCAAACCCAGATTAAATTCTGGCGTAGGATGGGTGAGGCAGAAATATCTCCTTGTACTGATCAGAATTTTAGTTGTCCTAACCCATCATCATTAACAACTATAGCTACCTTAATATTTAGTATACAGATTAAATTCTGGCGTAGGATGGGTGAGGCAGAAATATCACCTTGTACTGATCAGAATTTTAGTTGTCCTAACCCATCAGAATTAAATATTCTCGCTATCTTAATATTTACTTGACAAACATTCTCTTAGTTATAAAAAAAGTTTTTTTGTAGTTGCAATGCAACGCTCCAAATAAATCTCTGACGCTGCATCGCAACTACGAGCCTAAGAGACTGTTTGTAAAACTGAGATTAAATTCTTGCCTAGAGTGGGCCTATGGGGCCGATATCTCCTCATATAAAACCTCGCCGGGCGGGGTTTAAATAAATAATTTTAGTTGCCCGCCGCCGGCCACCAGAATTCTACACTCTAGCTATCTTAATATTTACTTGACAAACAGTCTCTGACGATGGAAAAGCAGCCATGCTGAAGGTAAAAACTAATGCTATATTTGGAAGCGGAGAGAAACAAAAATTAAAAGAATAAAATTTTCTGCTCCGTCCCCAAATCCCATACTCCCCCAATATTTATCAATCAGCGCTATCTTTTACTTGAAGAATAGTTGAACTTATTTCCAAAAACTTTTTTTTTATCTATCTTTTAGCTTTCTTGTCACCCCATAAGCATGTCAACTTAACAGTAGTTTTCATGTACTTAGAATACATAAATTTAGGTTGAAGGGCACTGATACAGAAAGTTAAAAACGCTATAATTACTTGTAAAAATATTGGTTTGTAGTTGTGGTTATAGTCAACCAATTAAAATTATAAAACTAGAGCCATCACTAAGAACTGTATGAAGTAGGTAGGCATAACTAAAACCGTCAATGACCACCGTGTAGACGGATGGGGCTTGTAAAGATAAGTTGACAAGGGTAAGCGTTGTCTACCGCGTGAGATTCTGCATGGTACGAACAACAAGCGTGTTTCCCTAGCTTGGTAAATCTTCAAACCCGATTACGGTGCTGGCTGAAAGGACATCTTTGTAGAATTGGCGGTAAGGGACTAACAATTTTACACATTGGATTATCTCCATGCTTCGTGTTTTCAGGCAAAACTAAACGCCCGCAATTCCTCCCCACCGTGAAGACGGATGGGGAATCCTTGCCGGGTGCTGAATAAGGCTAGTTATATAGAATCAAATGATCATCAAAATTATTACTTTCAATATTCGATATGATAAACCTGATTTAGGACAATATCAATGGCAAGTACGAAAGAATGCTGTAGCTAATCTAATTTATGAATACAAAGCAGATATAATTGGCACTCAAGAAGTTAAAGTGAATCAGTTATTAGATTTGCAAAAATTATTACCTAACTATTACAGCCTTGGAAGTGATAGAACAGGTACAGGTAATGATGAACGCTGTGCAATATTCTATGATAAAAATAGATTTAACTGTTTAGAGCATGGAGATTTTTGGCTGAGTGAAACACCAGATATGCCAGGTAGCATTACTCCTAGTTGGGGAAACCATTTACCCCGAATCGCGAGTTGGGCAAAGTTAGATATTGTCGGAGAAAATCAGCCAATAATTGTTGTTAATACTCACTTAGACTATGACAGTAGAAAGGCTAGAGAATTAGGAGCCAAATTAATATGCGATCGCTTACAAGCAGAAAAGTTTAATCCAGAAAAATCCTTGATTTTCGTCACAGGAGATTTTAACGAAAAACCAGGTTCAATAACACGAAACACTTTTTTAAATCCTTTGCAGAATGGATTAAGTTTATTAGATGTTTTATCTGATTTAAACTTAAAAGAGCAGATGACTTATAACAATTTTACAGAGCAAGCTTTTATTGCTATTGATACTATTTATTATGATAATAGATTCAACTTACGCACTGTCAAAGTAGAAAATAAAAAATATGATGGAGTACTTCCTTCAGATCACTTTCCAGTCATAGCAGAATTAGAATATAGCGGTTAGAAACCAAAGGCTATCAGCCAAAGGCCTCAGTAATCTGGAGCCAGAAGCCAGAAAAACCTTGACATCTACATTCAGCTACGCTCTCGAAGAGGAAGATTAGGAGGCACTAGCCTCATTTTAATCTCTTACCTCTTCCTTTTCTTCCTTTGAGTTAAATAAAATATTCCTTAACGAACAATACTTTGCATAGTAGCAGTTTCAACTGGCTTCATTAAAAACAATTTTAAGAACTGCCAACCATTAGATACATACAGAGGTAACTTCTGCAAAAACTTGACCAATCCTAATTTATTAGAATTAGCGATCGCCGTCAACTTCTCATTATTACTAACACAAACTTCCAAACTTTCATAAAACCGAGGATTTTCCACATCCAAAATCACTGGAAACACCCGCGCCGAAGTATCATTAGTTTTTTCAATCACATACTGATCATAATCACGAGCATTCAAACCAATTGCAGCATAAAAGTCAGCCCGCTGAATATCATTTAGATACATAGTAGCAAATACAGAAAGCAAGAAGAATCTACACCACAATTTAGCCTTCCAATCATTGAGTAATTCTGGTTGAGACTGCATAACAGCACCAAAGAAATCTCCATGACGATTTTCATCCTGACACCATTTTTCAAAGAAACGGAAAATAGGATAAATTCGATCTTCTGGATGAGCCTCTAAATGACGGTAAATAGTAATGTAGCGCCAATAACCAATTTTCTCTGATAAATAAGTAGCGTAGAAAATAAACTTTGGTTTAAAAAAAGTATACTTACGACTTTTTGTCATAAATCCTAAATCTAGTGATAGATTAAAATCTGACATAGCCTTATTCAAAAAACCTGCATGGCGAGCCTCATCCCGTGACATTAAGGTGAAACACTCAGCCAAAACAGGGCTTTTATCTTTGAGGCGACGACCTAATTCTTTGTAAAGTAGAAAACCAGAAAATTCTGCAGTGCAAGAGCGCTCTAGAAACTCCACAAATAAACGGCGACTTTCTCCATCAATATGATCCCAAGATTGGGAAAATTCTTCATCACGGACAAAATGATGCCGATTATAATCTGCACGAAATTCCTCTAATATAGCTATCAACTCATCTTCGTTCGCAGAAATGTCCATTTTGGCCATTTCATCAAAATCTGTTGTATAAAATCTAGGAGTCAGGATAGTTTCTTTAGCAGGAACTTTAATCCCCGGGCGCATTTCTGCAAAAGTTGTTTTTTTGAGGGAATCTACCATAAGTTTTGTTTTGTTCTTAATTTATAAATCTATGGCTAGTGGTGACAAGAGTACTTATATTCTACGCCATCAAGTTGATCAAGTTCTGGAGGGATCAAGGGTATAATTTACATTAAGAATTGCAAAGTATGTATACCGACCAAATTCCTTCCCCATAGTGATAATCTGTTTAACTCGCCCAGCCAAAAAACAAGCCCCCTCCCAATCAAGTCGCCTCAGAATCACAGCCCCAGATACACATTAGGTATTTAGCGGACGTTATCGTAGAACCAACTCCAAACAACCAAACAACCAACACACAAACACAAACTCAACCCCCATAAACACCCTTCATGCAGGGAAGTCCCGAAAAAAATAACTATTTTTAGGAATTAGGAATTAGGAGTTAGGAATTAGGAATTAGGAATTAGGAGGCGCGTCGCCGCGTCGCCGCTCTCAAGAGCAGTCGGCGCCAGGGGCCAGGGCCGAATTACTGGTAGGGCAGAAGGGGAGAGAATTAGCCCC
>JAJEAQ010000251.1 GCA_022822685.1 Trichodesmium sp. jk18x7bins.61 | reverse complement strand
TATTGCAAGGCTCACATAAAAAAGTGGTCTAAATCATTTTTGTCTTGGTTTGAAATGACAGTCTAGATAAATATTAAAGCTATTCTAAGAGACTGTTTGTCAAGAAAATATTAAGGTAGATCGCCTTATAGAAATTTTATCACTAGCTCTATAGGACTACCTAAAAATGTAGGCTTGGTTGTAGCTTGCTTCCACGAAGTGGTACGATAGCCAAACCCAACACAGCCACCGAAGTTATTAGTAACATGATTTGATGGAACTGGGTATGACTTTTGTTGGGTTTTCTCTTTCAGAGACGCTCCGCGTTCATGTCGCCGACAGGCCCAACGTTTCCTCAACCCAACCTACACCTGACTATCTTTTTTGAATTAGGTATAACAAATCTCAGTTGTAGGGAGGGCAAATATTGAGCGATAACGCCGAACTAGGATAAATTACGCGTTTTTAGCCCACCATTAATACACCTATTTCTCAGTCTTAGCGTCTAAAACTTTGTAGCAATTTTTATACAACAAGTGCAGCAATCCTCTAGTTCCCCTTTTCGGAAGGGGGGGTTAGGGGGGATAAGCAAGGGAGACGGGAGAGAAATACGCAACATAAAGTATTTCGGCTCTCAATAGCGATAGCAAAGTAATCTCCTCAAGTTGATTTTTGCGTTTCTCATGCTTAATTTATGCACACTATTCGATTGATTATTCGAGTCTGAGCGTTTGTGGAGTCGCTGTCAAAATGCAATTGTTGGATAGTGGGAGCATCTTTCTCCTGTTATGAGTAAGACTATCAAATTATCAACAGTTCACCCATTAACTAGACAGCCACGAGAGTCAAATCAGGATTATTTTTTAGTAAATATTAGCCTACTTATAATCAAGATTAATCTTGAATTTATGAACATTTCTTTTCATTTTGAAAATATATGATACAGAAAATTTTGACGATTAGCCCTGAAGTAGGCGATAATTGCTGTAAAAGTTAAACTAGAGCAAGTAATTATCAAAAAAATAGGATAGTTTTAATATGGTATCTGTTAAGATTCTTGTAGTTGATGATGATCCGGCAATTAGAAATTTAGTTCATCGCTATTTGAGTAAACAAAACTATCAAGTAGAGTCGGCTGCAGATGGTGAAACAGCTTTAGTCTTGTTTAAAGAATTTCAACCAGACTTAGTTGTTTTAGATATTAATTTACCAGATACTACTGGCTTTCATCTATGTCAAGAAATGCAAAGTTATAATGATGCATTTGTACTGATGCTTACGAGTTTAGCCGATGAAGCTGATAAAGTTAAAGGTTTTGGTTTAGGTGCTGATGATTATCTCACCAAGCCATTTGGTTTAGTAGAGCTTAGTGTTCGTATTAGAGCAATTTTAAAGCGTCAAATACAACCTTCTAAAATCAAAGTCGAACAACTGCAATTCGGCGATTTAGTCATAAATTCAACTAATAGAGAAGTCAAATTTAAGGATAAAATTATCCCTCTAACAAATATACAATTTGAACTATTATTTTGTATGGCAAATAAACCAGGCTATGCTTGGAAACGTGCTGAATTGTACCAGCAAGTATGGGATACCGAATGGTTTGGATATCCCAAGTGTCCTGATGTACATATTAGTCAGATTCGCAAAAAAATTAAAGAGTGTGGTTGTGATTTTGAGTATATAAAAACTGTTTGGAAAATTGGTTATAAGTTTGAATATCCAGCAGAGAATAATTCTATCAAGGAGTGAGTAGTTTGATATATGAATTAGCATTCGGCTATCAGGTTTTTGATTTTCCCAATTTTAGCTTTTTTGTTCAGGCTAATTAGTGTTTAGCCAGCTAACATTTTCAAAAGCTGCGCTTCACTCAACAGCGTCATCCCAAAATCTTTTGCCTTCTGCAACTTAGAGCCTGCGTCTTCCCCTACTACAACAAAATCAGTTTTATAACTTACCGAGTTTGTCACTTTACCACCAGCACCTTGAATTAAATTCTTTGCCTCATCTCGCTTTAACGTTGGCAAAGTTCCCGTTAGCACAAAAGTTTTCCCTGCTAATAACGCAGTTTCCACTTTTGTCACATTGCTTTCTGTTGCTTCCATCCTGATGCCAGCAACCTGCAAACGTTCTATCAACTTCTGGTTGGCTGGCAGTTGAAACCACTGCTCCACAGATTGAGCAATTTCTGGGCCAATACCATACACCGATTTAATATCCATCACCTTTGCTTGTGCCAACTTTTCCACAGTCAGGAACTTCTGAGTTAACAACTCTGCATTCACACTACCCACATGACGAATACCTAAACCGTAAAGCACCCGTGGCCAAGGTTGAGCTTTGGAAGTAGCGATCGCATCCACCAACTTACTCGCCGACTTTTGCCCTATTCTTTCCAGAGTGGTCAAATCTGCCACAGTCAGATCGTATAAGTCGGCCACCGACTTCACTAAACCACTATCAACCATCTGCTGTACCAACTTTTCTCCTAAACCATTGATATCTATAGCCCCCCTAGAAGCCCAATGTGCCAAGGAACCCTGCAGAATGGCCGGACATGAAGCATTAATACATCGAGTTGCAGCCTCATCCGGATGTTTGACTACTGGTTGACTGCATTCTGGGCAGCAGGTAGGCATTTGAAATCGTTGGGCAGTTGTCGGCCTTAGTTCTGGTAAAACTCGTACTACTTCTGGGATAATTTCTCCTGCCTTGCGAACTATGACTGTATCCCCAATATGTAAGTCTAGTTCCGCGAGCCGAGCGCTATTATGTAAAGAGGCTCTTTGTACCGTTGTACCTGCTAACTGGACAGGTTTTAATTCTGCCACAGGGGTTAGTGCGCCAGTGCGGCCTACTTGAACTGTAACTGCTTCGACAAAAGTGGGGACTTCTTCAGCAGGATATTTGAGAGCGATCGCCCAGCGAGGAAATTTTTGAGTAAATCCCAATTTTTTTTGTAGTGGCAAAGAATTAAGCTTAACCACAACACCATCAGTTAAATAGGGCAATTTTTTTCGCTTAGTATTCCAGTCTTGATAATATGCC
>JAJEAQ010000321.1 GCA_022822685.1 Trichodesmium sp. jk18x7bins.61 | reverse complement strand
ACACCTTCATAGTGGTAAACGTCCTGAGTTGCAGGAGGCTTGAGCCGGATGATGGGAAAGTGTCAAGTCCGGTTCAAAGGGGAGGGAGAT
The DNA here is from genome assembly GCA_022822685.1 of Trichodesmium sp. jk18x7bins.61. Taxonomy (GTDB): domain Bacteria; phylum Cyanobacteriota; class Cyanobacteriia; order Cyanobacteriales; family Microcoleaceae; genus JAJEAQ01. The sequence continues at coordinate 7,840 of JAJEAQ010000321.1, read as the reverse complement.
ACGGTGACGTATGCTCTCTTACCCGACAAGAAACATTCTAGCTCTGTTGAGTATAAAACTTCTGGTTGGAAGTTGTCATCCGATAGAAAGTTTATCACCTTCACAGACAAGATAGGAATAGGCAAACTCAAACTCAAAGGGACAAGGGATTTACATTTTTATCAGTTTCAACAGATTAAACGAGTGCGTTTAATTAAAAGAGCAGACGGTTATTATTGTCAGTTCTTGATTCTAGCTGATATTCAAGTAAAAATCACTCCAACTCAAAGGGCAACAGGGATTGATTATGGATTAAATTATTTCATTGCAGACAGTTCAGGTCAAGTTGTCGAATCTCCTAAATTTTATCGAAAATCTGAAATTAAACAGATTAAATAGGAAAAAATCGAGAAAATATGGAAATCCTGGTAAGGGAAAGAAAGGCGCAAAAATGGTAAAAGCGCCAAAACAAAGACAGTCTAAAAATTATCACAAAGCTAGAGTTAGGTATGCTCGGAAGCATTTAAAAGTGGTAGTGGTGCATTGTAATTATTTTGGTAACGGTATAGTCAGAGTTTTAGGCTCAATTCACCATTACTATACAGGACTATCAAAAATTGTTCTAATTGCGGTCAGGAAGTAAAAAAATCTTTGTCAACAAGAACTCATATATGTCCTCATTGTGGGTTGATTGAAGACAGAGATGTAAACACAGCAATCAATATCCTGCACAAAGGACTCAGTACGGTGTGCCCCACCGGAACTCATACGCTTGTGGGAGATTTGCCCTAGCCGCACGGGTTGGAGAAATCCTGCTAGATGATGGCGAGTCGTAGAACCAAGAATCCCCATCTCTTCAGAGCGGGGAGTGTCAAAGATATAGTTAAATTTTGGAAAAAAGGAGATGTAACTGATTATGAGGAGGCAAAATACTAAGTCTTGGGGGCTTTTGGCTTTAGCTATATCCTCAATTATTGTAACTTTTTCTGGTTGGCAATTAGTAAAGGCACAGTCAACCCCAGAATTTATGATTAGTGTAGAATTTCCTGATGCACCAGAAAGAGCAAGTTCAGGAAGAACGACTGGTGGAGGTACTCGTGGAGATTCTTGCACTGCAGGTACAGTAAACTTGACAGCCCTAATGCCGGCAGATAATGCTGTAACGACAGTTGCTAGTAATCCTAAATTCTTTGTGTATGTTCCTGAGAATGAAGCAGATTCTGCTGAATTTGAAATAAGTGATAAATCAGATCAAAGAGTTTATGTAAGTAAGTTAGACATTTCTAACACTTCTGGTATTGTCAAACTTGCTATCCCAACAAATGTAAGTCTGACAACGGACGAAGAATATACTTGGAGATTTACAATAATTTGTGATGCTTGGGATCACAGTGGGAACAAAGTTGTCAAGGGAACTATCAAGAAAATAGAAATCAATTCAGATTTACAAAAGAACTTAAGAAATGCTACTACTCCCCTCAAACAAGCAGAAGTATATGCAGAAGCAAAAATTTGGAGTGAAACAATCGCTACCCTAGCTGATTTACGTAGCTCTAATCCTGCAGCATGGACGCAACTATTAACATCCGTAGGATTAGAAGAAATTGCTTCTCAGCCTTTTGCGGTCATGGAGCAAGTAAAACAAACGATTGAATTTCCAGAGTAAAAATAGCTGCAACCCCCTAACTACATTTCGGGGCAGATCATACTAAATCCAGCGATCACTATTAATATTTTACGATAATTCAAGCATAAGGCAATAAAGAAGAGGATAAAAGAGTTAGAGTGAAAGCGAAGTAATCTCAACCTGGTTTTTGCGTTTCTTATGCGTAAGCCCCTGTTAATGTTAGTTTTCACGATAGCCTGGTTAATCTTTTTTTTCAACCAATCCCTAAAACTTTGATCTGACACAAAGCTAATAATACCCATGTTATGGAAGAAATGCTATCTTTTTTTTACTCAGTGGTATGGTGTTTGGATTACCGCTCCCAGCGTTACAGGGTTGGTAATCCTGCTACGTTTTATTGGCTTACTACAGTTTTGGGAGTGGGCAACCTATGACCAATATATGCGGATGCGACCATTAGAAACCCCAGACAACCGCATCGTTATTGTAGGCATTAATGAAGATGATGTCAGAGCAGTTGGGCAGCCAATTTTCCCGGATGCAGTTTACGCTAAACTGCTGAATAAAATCAAAGCAATGGAACCAAGAGTCATTGGTATAGATATTTATCGTGATTTACCTGTGCAGTCTGGCCATCAGGAACTGGTGGAAGTGTTGGAGTCTACTCCCAATCTATTTGGGATTAAAAAGGTAGTGGGAGACAGAAAAGATACGATTAAAGCACCACCTGCTTTGGAAGCTGATAATCGAGCTGGTGCTAATGATTTAAAGGTAGATCCCGATGAAAGGATCAGACGAGGCTATTTATTTGTGACTCTTAAAAATGGGGAAAATGTTTGGAGTTTTGCTTCTTATATTGCTTTGCATTACTTACAGAGTTTTGATATCAGTTTCCAGAGAATTGATGATGATAAATATCAGTTAGGGAAGAGTATATTAGAGCCATTTGAAGCCAATGATGGTGGGTATGTACGCGCAGATGCAGGTGGTTATCAAATTCTTTTAAACTACCGCGGGCCGAGTCGCTACTTTGAGACTGTTTCCATGATGGATATTCTAGAGGATCGAGTTCCATCAGACTGGGGTAGAGATCGGATTGTTTTGATTGGGGCGGTAAGTGAAAGTTTTAATGATTTATTCTCTACTCCCTACAGTAGTAACTTAATTAGAATTCTCGAGCCGATGAGTGGGGTAGAAGTTTATGCTAATCTAATTAGTCAATTGATTAGTTCTGCTCTTGATGGTCGTTCTCTAATAAATGTTTGGGAGGAGCCGTTAGAATTACTGTGGATTTTATTTTGGTCTGGAGTCGGGGCAGCGACAACTTGGAAATGGCGAACTGCTGGTGGTGTGAGCTATTTTTCTATTTGGAAAATATGTACTATTTTTATTGCAGGTGGAGTTTTATTTGTTAGTACCTATATTGCTTTCTTATGGAATTGGTGGTTGCCTGTAATTCCGGCATTTTTGGGAATGATTGTATCAGCAGTGATTATTACAGCTTATATTGCTCGTACTGCACAAGATATTCGCAAAACTTTTGGTCGCTATTTAACTGATGAAGTAGTAGCTACTTTATTAGAAAGCCCTGAAGGATTAAAGCTAGGAGGCGAACGCCGAACAATTACAATTTTAACTTCTGATTTAAGAGGGTTTACTGCTATATCAGAACGTTTGCCACCAGAAGAGGTAGTCAAAATTCTGAACTTTTATCTGGGATATATGGCAGATGTGATTACTAAATATCAAGGCACTATTGATGAGTTTATGGGAGATGGAATCTTAGTTTTATTTGGTGCGCCAACGACTAGAGAAGATGATCCTGTGAGAGCTATTGCTTGTGCGATTGATATGCAGTTAGCAATGCAACCTGTAAATCAACAGATGAGAGAGTGGGATTTATCACCTTTAGAAATGGGAATTGGCATTAATACTGGGGAGGTTGTTGTTGGCAATATTGGCTCTGATAAACGAACAAAGTATGGTGTAGTTGGTAGTCAAGTAAATTTAACTTATCGGATTGAATCCTATACTACAGGTGGTCAAGTTTTAATTTCTGAGAATACTTTAAAAGAGGTCGGAGAGATAATTAAAATTAATGGAGAAAAAGAAGTAATGCCAAAAGGAGTTAAAAAGCCGATTACTATTTATGATGTGGGTGGGATTAGTGGTGAATATAATTTGGTTTTGACCAAACAGGAAGAAATATATCTGCCTCTCAAACAAGTAATATCGCTACATTATGTGGTTTTAGATGGCCAAAATGTTGGTAATTGTTTGCAAAATGGAAATTTAGTCAAGTTATCAGAAAAAGAAGCAGAAATTGAGGTCAAAGAAGCAGGAGTAAATCTGCCACCGCCTTTGATTAATATTAAGTTTAATTTGTTGTGGGATGGAATAGAAAGGGAGGATGTTTATGCCAAAGTTATAGAAAAAACAGCGGAAAATGGTAATTTTTATATTCGCTTTACTGCTAAACCACCAGATGTTTCGGCTAAATTAGAAGCTTTGTATAAATCGCTGCAAAATTAGTTGTTAATTACGATGTAAATTAAAAGACTAATGCTCTCCATAACCCTGCTTTTTGGTGGGGTTGTTTCGTTTTTCTCTTTTTGAGATTGAGGCAGTAGGGGAATTATATCATGTCCGGATGATTAAGTATAATAAAATTCGGAGTCGGTGCGGAAGAAGGAAGAAGGAAGAAGGAGGCACGGAGGGAAAAAAGAAGGTATCAGGAGGAGAAAGTTTTTTATCACTAATTAAGCGGACATTATATTATTATTCAGCTCGTAGTTGGGATGCGACACTCCATATCTTTGGCGCCACATCGCAACTACGAACAAAAGCTTTTTTATCAGTAATTAATAAATAGGTAAGTTTGATTTCATAATTATGGTGCATCCAAAAGAAATATATGATTTGTTATTAGATTATGGCAACAAGAAGACTCCAATAAAGGAAATATTAATTGGCTTAACCAGGACTATGTGTGAAACTGAAGGCATTGGTTTATGTATGATCCCTAATCAGTTTACGCGCACATTGCCTTTCGCGGGAACTCTGGTAAATAAACCTGTGGCAGACTTGGCGCCTTGGCTGCTTTCCTGGAATAGCTTTGAGGCCAGAATCGGAATGGCTGCTATAAATGCAGAGATAAATTCGCGATCGCAACTTATGACTAAAGGGGAACCATTATCTCCCTATGGGCCTGGAAATCTAGCAGTATTTGAATATTTTCTGCCAATGATTCTAGGGAAACGAGTAGTGATTATAGGGCGGTATCCTAACTTATCTCGTTATGAAAATAAAATCGATATGACTATAGTTGAAAGGTATCCAGGGCCTGATGATCTTCCTGCTCCCGCATCTGAGTATTTACTGCCAAAAGCGGAGTGGGTGTTTTTGACAGCGACTTCTATTGCTAATAAGACTTTTCCTCGGTTGGTGGAGTTGGCAAAAGATGCTTACTTGGTATTGATGGGTCCGACAATGCCTTGGTTAGCAGATTTCAAGGAATTTGGGATTGATTATTTGGCAGGAGTAAGTGTGACTGACAGCCAAGTTTTGAGGCCAACTGTGGCTGAGGGTGGGGGTGTGAGAATTTTTGAAACTGGTGTGCAATATCAAGTGTTGAAGTTGTAGTTGCAAAAAAGTGGTAGGACAGAGATTATGGCATGGAATTATATCAATTTTCATGCATTCATGCTACGCTTATAACCTTGATTTTGCGAAGTTATAAAGCCCTCAAGTATAGCAAATTTTTTGGTAATTGGTATTACGGGTTTTTATTAGACATCTCCGAAAATACTTAAATGCCTACTTTCACTATCTTTTAAGGAGCGATCGCTAAACCAAGAAAATAGTGATTTTGTACAGTTTAATCAGTATTAGAAATACTTAGTGTTAAAAAACACTCAAAATTAGAGCCAAAAACCAAGAATTGCGTAGGTTTTGCCCTTGGAACCCGTAGCAAGATACCGTCAGGGGAACCCAACATTTTCAACAATTTTGTTGGGTTGATCCTACGGATAAGCTTCGCTAACACTTTGTTCAACCCAACCTACAATTATCCTTAACTGAACTGTATTGGTATATAAGGTGGGCAAAAAAACTTAAATTTGTCGTAGCTCCAAATAAGTCAATATTTGCCCACCCTACTACTACTTTTCTACTGTTGACAATTCAGATACAGAGGAATTATCTTGTTGTGCAGCTATAAATAATTTTTGCCAAAATAACAATTGAGCATTATCAACAATCTCGTTTTTTCCTGTCTTGTTAATTATCTCAAAAGTTTGGTTAACAGTGCAATCTAATCTGAGAGATTTTACGCCAGCTTCAGCGACAACAATTCTATTGGTTTCCCCACTCAATTTATCTCCTTAGCCAATAATAATTTTTTGGCGATTTCCGCTTGTTGCTTTGATTAATGTATTCAAATCATAAGAAGTATAAGGGCCGTCTGTTAGTCTACCTGGTCTAATGATTGTACAAGGTCAACCTGAATTTATCAGTAGATTTTCTGCTTTCAACTTATAATCTAAAACTTTGAAGAAATTGAGGATTTGATCAGGAAATTTATGGGAACGCTGAACACCTTGGGAAGAAACTAAAACAAATCATTTCAGGTGGGAAGGCATGACATTAATTAAATTTTGGTTGCCCAGATAATCAGTATTTTGCGGATTGTTGCCACCCAACCATCTAGTTGAGGGAAAAGCTGTAGTTCCGATACAGGAAATCGTGGCATCTATTTGTTGATTTGCTAGACATTTTTCTAGAGATTCTTTCTGGCGAACATCCCCTGAAAAATTTTTGATATTTGCAGAATTACCAAATAGTTTTTTAGCTTTTTCAGTATCTCTAACTATGGCAATAATTTGATAATTTTCAGCAACTAATTTTGCCACTACAATTTGTCCTACTCCTCCTGTTGCACCTAAAACCAGAATATTTGAAATTGGTTTTAACTCTACATTTTCTTTTTCCATACTATCGTTATCCATTGATGTTCAATTTCTCCAAATCTTCTGTAAATTTTCAACATAAGTCCGTTATCTTAGGAATAAAGATACTAGCGATCGCCAGATTTTTTATGATCATAGGTTTTTGTAGTTGGGCTTGAAAATAACAATTCTGATTTTGGATCAACCCCAACTACAAACTAAGATTTTTTTGAGCACCTATAAAAAATGCAAAAACAAACTTGAGATTATTTAGCTGTCGCTCGTTATGAGGGAAATAAATGATTTTGTGTAAATCCTAAATGATTTATTACTTGACTACTAAACTCCTAACTCCTGATTACTTTAATCTGACATCGGAAGGAGGAATTTGCTCAATACTAATCAAAGATTTGATCACCGACTTGACAACAGGAGCTGCAACAGTTCCTCCACCTCCCTTAGCTGGTTCATCAATAACTGCCAAAACCACATAACGAGGAGACTCCAACGGTAAAATACTCACAAAACTTGTAATTCTAGTATCCTCAGAATAACCTCCTGTTTCAGAAGCTTTTTGAGCTGTACCAGTTTTACCAGCAATCCGATAACCAGGAATTCTGGCTCTTCTAGCGGTACCACTCTCAACCACCTTTTCCATCATTGCCAATACTTTTGTAGTTGTATCAGAGGAAAACACTTGTTTAGCTATTGGTAAAGATGACTGCCAATATGGTTGGCCTTTGCTGTCAAACAATCCATGTATAACATGGGGTGTTACCAGTTTACCTCCATTTGCCAGAGCTGCATTAAGTTGTGCTAGTTGTAAGGGGGTAAGAGAAAATCCTTGACCAAAAGCAGTAGTAGCTGCTTCCACCGGCACCATTAAAAACTGGTTGCGATTCTTTAAAATACTTGGTGCTTCAAAAGGAAGATCTGAACCAGTAGTACCACCTAATCCCAGACTTTTGAGGCCATCATAAAAAACAGCTCGTGGCATTTGCTCAACAATTTTCACCATACCAACATTGCTAGAGTGTTGTACAATCTCAGTCACAGTACGCGCACCACCACCACCACCATAATTATAAATAGACCAATTCCCAATCATGATTCTACCTGTGTCGTAGAATATACTGTCTGCTTCAATTGCTTCTACTTCTAGAGCTAAGGCCACATTTATTGGCTTAAATGTAGAACCTGGTTCATAAACATCTGTGACAGCCCAATTTTTGAACAATGTCACATCATAATCATAGTATTGATTAGGATCGTAAGAAGGTTCTGATAC
>JAJEAQ010000546.1 GCA_022822685.1 Trichodesmium sp. jk18x7bins.61 | reverse complement strand
ACGATCAAGGACCGGATTTATCAGCCTGGGCATCCTACATCAAGCCTTTTGAGGGCAAAATTTGGTTTGATTTACCGTTTTATTTTGCTGAAGCTTATTTCTTCCGACGTTTGTTAGAGGCAACTAATTATTTTGTACCTGGAATCTGGCAAGGGATAGACCATTTTGGCTATCAAAAACGCTTAAGTTTAGAAAAATCAATGGATGCTATCCGAGAAATTAGCGTTCGCATCAATGCCTTAAACACTGCTAATCCAACTTGTTTAACTGCTCTGCTCCAAACTGCTTTATGGGGTAATCAAGCCGTTCTCAGTTTATGGCCAGTTGCAGCAGATGATTCCGACAGTAATCCATCTCCCAATCTGACAAGCAGAGAACTTAATCAACAACAAACTCACATTTTAGTAGATGATACTTATAGTCTGCTCAACTATTTAAGCAAGATTCAGGGGCAACGGATCGATATAATTCTAGATAATGCAGGTTTTGAGTTAGTTTGCGATTTTTTTCTGATAGAGTTCCTGTTGTCTACTCAGACTGCTAATACTATTTACCTACACTTGAAAGCACATCCAACTTTTGTTTCTGATGCCATGAGTCAAGATGTCTTTGGCACCCTGGAAAAGTTGGCTAATGATGTCTCAGAAAATGTGCGAATGTTGGCAACTCACTTACAGGAATATATTGCTACTGGTCGTCTGATTTGCCGAGATGACTTTTTTTGGAATGCACCCCTAGCTTTTTGGGAAATGCCTGATTCTCTCAAGCAGGAGTTAGCTAAAGCTAGTCTGATTTTGATTAAGGGTGACGCTAATTATCGTCGGATTCTGGGCGATCGCCATTGGCTATTTACTACACCTTTGTCAGATATTGCTAATTACTTTCCCAGACCATTTGTAGCTTTGCGTACCTTGAAGTCAGAAGTAGCAACTGGGCTTGAACCAGATCAGATTGAAATATTGAATGAACAAGATCCTCTCTGGCTAACTAATGGTCAATGGGGTGTGATTCAGTTTGTCATCTAAAAACATTCAGTCTGCAAGGAAACCAGGAGGGCTTTAGCTACTGGGTTATACCAAACATTCTTTCTAAGAATTGGTATTACTTCCGTGGACGATCGAGATGCTTACATTATTAAGACTTCAGGCATTAATTAGAAATTCCATCCCCATACTAAGGGCGGGCAGGATCCCACTCCACAAAAGCCTCATAGACACCTCCAAGTTTCCGCTAAAAATTTTTTTTCCATCCCCTTGACAGTTTATACCAAATCCGCTTTAGTAAGGAGGTATTCAATAAAGTCAAAGTCTCTGCCTAGAGAGGATTAGAGGATAGGAGATAACTACCCTACAATAACCGGATTTGGTATTATATCTTTTAAATAAAGGAAGTACTTATTCTTTTAATCTAACCGTCCTTTCGCCTCTGTGTAGAAAACTTCTATCCAATTTCTTTCAGAATAGGTCTTTTCTTGATTTACCTACCACTTTGTTTGGAATGAATCCACTGTGGTATTGTGCATAAAAAATCCTCCTGTAGCTCTATAGGTATCTTCACTCTTGTTTCATCTTCCAGTTGCTTAAAGATTCCGTCAACAGTAAGAGCACGATTACTATTAACAAATTGCTGTATGTATTGTATAATCCTCCATTTATGAGGTTGAAAATTATTCCAATGTATGGGCTTGAATAGATCAGAAGTTGATGTCATCCCGTGCCTACCAATGTGTTGAGCTGATGGCTGGGATTGAGTAGATGTAATTGTTTGAGAAGTACTAGGGACTGTGTTTGCATCTAAGTATTTTAGTCTTTTATTATTAGTAGGTTTTTCTTTTGTATAGGCTCGCTTTCTATTCTGTGCTATCCTACGTATACCCGTCTGTTGAGACATTGACTGGGATTGAGTAGATATATTTTCTTGTTCCTCAGGAACATCAACTTCAGAAAGCATACCCAAAGCTTCAAAAAACTCTTGATTTTCAACTGCTGAGTCTCTTGTAGAAATATCTCGTTTTTCTTCAGGTAAAGCTGTTGATGCTTCTAGTAGTTTATCAACCCATAATTGGTTTCCAGTAGATGTAATTTCTTGTTCCCCAGGAGCATCAACTTCAGAAAGCATACCCAAAGCTTCAAAAAACTTTTGATCTCTTTTCCAAGAGCGAGATAACAACTGCGACATTTTTTCTTTGGCTAAAAATTTGTACATTGATTGTGGCTCTATCGAAATCCTTGTAAGTTCTTGGAATTTTTTACAGAGTAAAGCAGTGCTTAGTTCATCTGATGGTAATTCTTTGAGCCAATTTTCAATCTGCTTTTTGTGCCCTCTTAATATTTCTAACTGAGTTTTGCACACTTGGTCTTCCTGCTCACGCTATTCTTCAGTGTTATAAGGTTTTTCTTTATCACCTGCCAACTGTACTAACTTAACCTGTTTAATTTGAGGAGCCTGTTCTGAACTTCCCCATAGTTGAGTTGATATGCTTTTGAATTCCGGTATTGAGGGTGTTTTCTCAACGGCAAAATTATTCTGTGCTGCTATTGTATTAGTAGTTTTACTTTTAGGCTTTGAGAATTGAATCGATGTTTTTTTTGGGTACTTGTATGTGATACATTCAAAAGTCCTATTATAAATTTGTGATCAATATACACTTATTCTAGGTTGTTGTACATTAACCAGAAATTTTTTGATAGTCATGCATAGTAATGGTAAAGTACAAATTGTAGCATTGTAATGATGTATGAAGTTCCAGATAGCTCCAATGTGATTACTTAACTTTTTAGAAAACGATAACGTTTTTCGCACTAATCGTCCAATACACTGTCGCATTGTGTTATTAAACCTTTCTATGTAGCTAGTTTTACCTATCTCCTTTCCCACTGCTTGATGTCGCATTGATGGCAAGACTTGCTCATAGGCTTCCCCAAAATCAGTGTAGCAGGTTGCACATTGACGATATACCCCTGGTAAAGATTGCCAGAGATATTGGGCTGATTGTCTAGAGCGATCGCCAATATATACTCCTACAATTTCACGAGTATCAACATCCATCGCTAACCAAATCCATTTTTTGTTAGTTTTAGAACCAACAAATGACCACATTTCATCACTTTACCTTTTTTTTACTAATCTCAACCTGTTGAGGAATCTCGTTATACTTATGATTAACGTAAATCTGCAACCATCTTTCTGAAGCACCAGTAATTCTGGCAATCCCAGCTAACGCTAATCGTTCCAGCAACATTTTATCAATCATCATTCTTGTTGCTTCATCAACAGGCTGTCGGCTAGGATTTTATACAAACTGTCGTCCACAATGAGTACAACGAAACCGAGGTTTACCATAGTAGGTGTGTCCATATTTGATGATTTTAGTAGACTGGCACTTGAGACAATTCATAGCCACAAACTGAACTTTTTA
>JAJEAQ010000457.1 GCA_022822685.1 Trichodesmium sp. jk18x7bins.61 | reverse complement strand
TGCATAATTAATTAGTAGAAAGGGTTGTAGTTGGGCAACTACAAAAGTTTTCTATATGCTTTTACTGGTAAAAATGTGTATACAACTCGATTATAAACCCTATGTTATAATTATAAGAAAAAAATATACTGATTGACTCACAAATTTATTAGTGTTAAATGCTAGTGACAAGGATTAAATTATTCTGAACTATAAAATATTTCGTTTCAGACTAAGTAGTAAGATGGCGTTGGCAAATCAAGAGATGAAACTTGAGCAAGCCATCCCTTGATGATCGATCCAAATACTTAAGCAGATTGGGTAAGGGGTCTTACCCCCCAGAAAATAGTCATCTTTCAAATTACCAACCCCGTAAGATCACGAAAGTATATTATTAGTTAGTGTGTTACAATTTATTTATACTCTTGATTAACTTTTTCAACCAGTTCAAAAGTCATCAAACTATATATATCATTAAGCTACAAACTATGTATAGATAACAAAGTCAAATAAAATAATAAATATTATAGATAAAAGTATAGAAGAAATAAACCAATAATGCAGTATTGTCTCTTAAGCAAATTTAAAGGTGCTTTATTAGGAGCATATTTAGGAAATTATATAGGTTCTAACTTGAAGCATCAAGTAGAGTCAAATCAAAAAAAATATAAGCTATTTATTAATAAGCATGAATTTTGCAACTCAGAATTAAACAAACGCTACTTACAGAAATGGGGAGAGATTACAGCTAAATGTGCAAACAGCTTAATCAGAAAACAAGAATTTAATCAAGAAGATTGGCAAAGAGTTTATGAAGAATGGCGAGATAACTGGAATAGTAATCAAGACCATAATTTTGATAAAAGTCAGAACAGAGCTTCTCAAAAAGACTTGGAAAAATTAGTGAAGATAGTTGATGGCGAGCTGTCTAACTTTCAAAAAATTAACCTCTATAGAGATGATTTGTTTAACCCAACAGCTAGTAATGGAGTTATCGCTAGTTTACCAGTAGCCCTACTATACCACGAAGACGAATTGAAACTGCAACAAAAATTGCAGCAATGGGGAAAAGTTTGGCAAAATTACTTAGCAATAAATCTAAGCAACTTAGCAATTGGATATGTAATAGCCCAAGCTTTGACAGATAGAATAGACCCCCTGACTCTAATACCCAAAATTATCGACTATATTGGAGAAAAAGAACCGTTAGTAGGGCAGTTGAGAGAAGTAGAAAAATTGATTCATCAGGGAGTAAATATTGATGGAGCAATAACTCGTTTGTCAAAAAATGTTAAATGTTTTGAGAAACAGCAAGTTTTTTGGCGAGGTCAACAAACATCCGTCTCTTCTGCATTTTTCATACCTATTTCTTTAGCTTTATACTGCTTCCTCAGTACTCCTGAAGATTTAGGTTTAGCAGTATTACGAGCTGCAAGAACAAGATGGGGTACTCAGACAAGCACTATAGTAGGTACTTTATCAGGTGCTTTTAACAGTAATGCTGGAGTTCCTGTAGAATGGCGACAAAGAATAAGAGTTGAACTTTTAGGAATGAACGATGAAGCAGAAATTATGAAGCTGGCAAAAAGTCTGTGGGCACTTTGGTGTGGAGTTTATCATCCAAATAACATGACACCTAGTCTAGTGCCTGTAGTTGCTGCCAGTAATTTTATTCATCCTCGCTCTGGCAAACGTGGATAGTCAATAACTTCAACGTCTAAACGTTGAAGCTTGTAAAGGTAAGTTGAGTTTGCGCAAGCATTTGTCTACCACTTTCTGATTGTGTATGATACGCAGGGTGGTAACCTACTCCGCAGTTACCGAGTGCTTCCCTAGTTTAGTCTATTTTTAAACCTACTGATCATAGGTGGTTTCTCTAGAGAAAACCTGTGCCGGATTGGCGGTAGGAGACTAATAACTTTACACGCTCAGGATTATCTCTATGATTCGTGTTTGAGTACAGAATTAAATGCCCGCAATTCCTCCCTATCCTTTAGAATAGTGGGAAATCAGGGCAGGGGAGCTTGAAAACTCGATGATGTTTAGGCGTCAAGAAATATGTATCTGACACGTTTAATTGGGAAATTATTGAAACCCCAGAAAAAACAAGAAACATCGCGTTGCTCAACTCAAGCAACTTCACCAATCTTAGTGGTGTTAGCAATAGCATCTCTGACGGTTACTATAGGTCAACGTTACTACAGCAAACCAAAATTAGATGAGGGAACTATTGCTCTTCAAACAATTCGGGCTCCTCGAAGCGCTGTAGTTATTGATAATAAAATTACTGGCCAGAAACGTCAATCAGCTCGCTTGGGGAATGTTACTGTATTTATGATTAATGAATTAGTGAATCAAAGGGTGGACAAAGAATTATCAGAAATACTGGGGCTAGGCAATCAAGTCAGAGAAATAGTTGTCAATTTCCCTTTTATAAACACAGGCATATTATCAACAGCAACTCAGCGATACCTGCGTCAAGCTTCTCCAGAAAAGTGGCAAGCTATTCAACAAATAGTAGAGGAAGAATTAAAAGAAAGACCTCCTGGACCTTTGTTAGAAACAACTGCTTCTACTTCATCACCTCAAAATTTAGTCCTGGTTATAGGTAGTGATAATAACTTTATAGCACCTACTTTGGTAGTCGATAAATTGCCAGCTCAAGCATCAAAATCACTAGAAAAACAAAACAATATTCAAACTCCTATTGTCATTAGT
>JAJEAQ010000725.1 GCA_022822685.1 Trichodesmium sp. jk18x7bins.61 | reverse complement strand
AAACAGGGAGGCTCCAGGCTCAAACGGGACTTGCATTCGGACTATTTCATTACTTACTTGAGCCTGTCGCCGACACGAAAAGGAGTAGTCGGACTCATAGAGTCTTTTCCGTGAAGGCTAGGGGTGAAAATCCCTAGGGGACACCAAGTCCCATTTCAGACGACCAGTTGCCTCCCGGGGGAGGAGCTTTCCTTACGGAATGCGGAGCATTCAGGTCGCGCGACAGGCTCAACAGGTCGCGCATTTACCTTCTTCTCAAGCAGAAGCTGAACATTATCGCAGAATAGATCGACAAGTCATGGAGCCTAATACCCCTATGTACCAAATTATTGAAACTAAACGAACTGCTAAAGGTCAACAAATATGCGTAGATACAAATAAAGTTCCTCTTCATAATCAAGCTGGAGAAATAATCGGTATTCTTGGCACATACGAAGACATTACAGAACTAATTAAAATCCAATAAAAATTAGCTCAACAACAAACTTTAAGAGCAATTATTGATAATGTTCCTATCTGGATTTGGATGACTGATATTAATGGTAAAATGCAGTTTTTCAATAAAACATTGTCTCAGGATTTAGGGATTGCAGAGTCAAAATCTTTATACTTTGAACAAGATCATAAATTTTTCGTAGAAAGAGATCGTGCAAATACTTATGAACTTGATAATAATTGTTGTACAAGCGATTTACCATGTAATTGTGAATAAACTTTTACTTTTGTTGATGGTAAAGAGCATAATATAGAAGTTATTAAAGTTCAAATTAAAGATCATACTCATCAGGATGTTGGGATAATATCTTTAGGATTAGATATTACAGAAAAGAAGTAAGCTCAACAAAAACTTGAAGAATCAGAGGCAAAGTTTCGACAAATTGCTCGCCATAAATAACTACTAAATCGTTTAGCCAATCAAATTCGTAATTCTCTCGCTCTTGATAGAATTTTAGAAACTACAGTTCATCAAATTCGGATGATATTAAAAGTAGATCGTTGTCATTTTGTTTGGTATCGTTTTGGAAGTAAAAATGTAGATAAACATCATAATAACTATCAAAACAGTTGGGAAATTGTCAATGAGTCTAAAGCAAAAAAATACCTAGTTGACTGGGTAGCTATACAACAGAAGCAGTAGGATATTGGGCATTCAGACTTTTGCAACTTGAAACTATTCAGGTTAATGACATTAATCTTGTTTCTGATACAAAAATGCAGGATTTTGTAGTTGGTTTAGGTATGATGTCTTTTTGATCCATACCAATTCAAAATCAGTCTGGTCAAATTGGAGTTTGAGTTTGTAGACATCATACTTCTGTTCGTAACTGGCGTGATAATGAGGTAGAGCTGTTAAAGAGAGTAACAGACCAATTGGCGATCGCTATTGATGATCAAGCTGAACTATATAATCAAAGTCGTGAAATTGCCTTCCAAGCTAAAGCACAAGCCCTGGAGTTATCCCTGGCGTTGAAAAAACTCCAACAAGCTCAAGCACAACTTATTCAAACTGAAAAAATGTCTTCTTTAGGCCAACTTGTGGCTGGTATTGCCCATGAAATTAATAATCCGATTAATTTTATTTCTGCTAATGTTCCATACGCTAGTCAGTATACTCAAGACTTGCTCAGTTTAATTCAACTCTATCAGCAAATTTACCCCCAGCCACCTACAGTTATTCAAGAGCAAATAGAAGCTATAGATTTTGATTTTATCATTGCAGATTTACCTAAAATTTTCAATTCTATGAAAGTGGGAGCAGATCGCATTTGTACGATAGTTTCATCTTTGCGAAATTTCTCCCGCTTAAATGAATCTGGAGTAAAATCTGTAGATCTCCATGAAGGGATTGAAAGTACCCTGATGATTTTACAAAATCAACTGAAGGAGAAGCCAGAAGCAAAAGCTATTCAAATAATTAAAAACTATGACTGCTTACCAAAAGTGGAATGTTATGTTAGTCACATCAATCAAGTATTGATGAACATTATCTCTAATGCTGTTGATGCCTTAGCAGAAAAACGAGGTAGAAAATTAAAATCTAGTGGGATAAATCAAAATTCAGATATTCAGGAAAACTTACCTAGAATTACAATTAGTACAAAAGTTATATCATCTGAACAAGTTGCAGTTGTCATTGCTGACAATGGCATTGGTATGACAGAGCAAGTGCGTCACAAAATATTTGACCCATTTTTTACGACTAAATCTGTAGGTAGTGGTACTGGTCTAGGTTTATCTATCAGTTATCAAATTATTGTTGAAAAACACCAGGGTAAATTAGATTGTACTTCTATGCCTGGGCAAGGAACAGAATTTTTAATTTAAATTCCTGTCCACTAGAAAATAAGACAAATAACAGAACTATAAAAGATGCAAAATACAGACATCTAGTTTGAATTAGGAATAAAATCAAATGAATACTGACCGCAGAAAAATTTTATCTGCTTTATGTCATGGAGCAATTTTCTTTAGTACAACAATTGTATCTGTAGGAATACCAATAATTATCTTACTTCTCACTCATGACCCTGTTGTTAAGAAGAACGCTAAAGAATCTCTAAATTTTCATATTAATATATATATTTATGCTGCTATATTTACAGTATTAATTTTGCTGATTATTGGTATTCCTTTATTAGTTTTGTTAGTAATTATCAATTTTGTGATGCCAATTATTGCCATTCTTAATGTGATGAGTAATCCCAATAAACCTCACCGTTATCAATTTATTTTTCGTCTACTTTAGTCTAGTACTGCTAGGCAAAATCATGCCGGCAAAAGTATTTATTAGTAAGGGGCGTTGAGTATTTTGTCATTGGTGGGTTATTTCCATCGTGCTGCACTAGCTTATGATTTTTATTGTTAATATTAAACAAATTGATATTGGTTTTTGTCTGCTCCCAACCAACTTGCTAAATATTTTTGTATATTTCTAACGCAGTTCGACTATTCTACTAGTAGTAGAAGACAGACTATTTTCCTTAGCATTAAGCTTCTGATTAAGTTCACGAATACGACGAGACAATAAACGAATAATATTAATTGCAATATCTGGTGTTTCATCAATTGCATCATAAAGTTGCATTTGAGTTAACATCAAACACTCACAATTTTCTAAAGTAGTTACAGAAGCAGAGCGAGGTTCAGCATCAAACAAAGACATTTCACCAAAACAAGCTCCTTGTTCTAACTTAGCTAAATCACGATCTGCTAAATGAACTCTTACTTTACCAGATACTACTATATATAGAGACCTTCCTTCTTGCCCTTCAGTAAAAATGTTATGATTATTTGGGAAAGATAGTTCATCCATAACCGAAGCTAAACGCACCAGAAAATCATCTCTTAATTCTCTGAAAATTGGTACAGCTCTAACAAATAAAAGACGCTCTACACTTGTAAGCATAATATTTACACCCTTATCCTTGATGAATAAATAAACTTAAGTGCCTAAATTTTATGGAAAAATGTCAATAATCATTAATATTGAGCAAATTATTATGGTTATAATGTTAGAGCCAAATATGTTAGTTTACTAACTAAACTTCTTCAGCTTACATTATCCCACCAACTATTGCACAAAATTATTTCTGATTTTAATGATGGCCTGATGCTATTGATTTTTGATGTTGTAGTATCATAAATTATAACTTAAGAACATATGGGTTTTTAAGTGAACCATGCTGATTAATATTTCACGGTATAGTCTATGTACTTAAGGCTTGCTGAATCAATGTAAAATATAATCCAGATCAAGATTTCTAGCCTTTGTTTATTACACAAGTGCAAGTTTATAATACCAATTTGATAAATGCTTTTGACAAATGAACCCCTACAAGTTTCTCTCAGAAAGGCTTGGCCGTTGCAGGAACCCTTCAAAGTGGTATAACATCTTGATTTTTAAAACTATTGCATTTTGGCAGGAGTTCGCCAAGTAATTTGGCTCAGGGGGTAACAAGCGCCTCGAACTCATTGTGAGAGTGGAATACTTTTGTTGCTCCTAGGGCTAACCCATCTTATTTTGAAGTGCTGACAAGGCAAGGATGTCATGCAAAGCGAGTATTTATACTGCTCAAAAACTACAAAGTTGAATGGCAAAGACTTCCAGAATTTAGATGCGTTTGCCCAGGGCTAGCCATAAAGTCCCATTTTCTGGTAAAAAAAGTCAGCCCACTCGTAAAAATAGACTGACTGCCTATGCAATTTTGATCATTACATGAATCAAATTTTAACTTACCTGGTGGGAAATCCGGCGCTCTCCTATCGGGAGAGCGTCGGGATGAGAGCCTGGGTAGCACCTTCGGACGCCTGTACAAATAAGAGGCACGCACCCCTTGACAAGCAGGAAGTATTGTGTTAGCAATCTTTTTAAGAAGAACTGCTATAGCCAAACTCGCACTGGGATAGACTTCCTGGTAATCATCTGTAACATTCTTTTTTCACGCTTGGTATTAAAACCCACATATACATACTGGCTCTAACATCACCTGATGTCTAAACCGCAATCGATAATGTTTCCCTTGCAGAATCCCGTGGAGTTGGCGATCGCACAAAGTCGGGAGTATGTCAGGAGATTTCAGTTACCTACACGCTCAAGCAAAAACGGAGCATGTAGAAGCGTTACTAATTTAAACGATCACTACTTGAGTCAAGGCGATCGCTTGAGTTTGGAGCAATGTTGGTTACAAATCCCTATTTCCAGCAATACCTAAGACTTCTGTAATTCTTGACTCTAAGCAATACCAAACTCAACAATCATTTGCTTTACCTGAGAAGCTACTAGAGGATCAGGATCATTTCTCAAATTAGGTAATAATTCAACCAAAGCACGTTTAGATGCCATCCGCAAGTAAGCTAAGACTGCCTCCCGCACAAAACCAGTAGGATGGCGCAAACAAACTAAAGTTTGTTCTGCACTTAAACTCCAACGAGCCGCGCGAGCCATCTGCAAACAGCAAGCTAAAGCCCAATCAGAAAGAAAGTGACGTAATTCTAGCAACTGTCGTAAGCGATCGCTAGGAGCCATTGGCTGATAAACTACTATCTCAGACAAACTACTGAGTTTCTCACTATAACTCTTTTGATCCAAAATATCAATCAGTGATCGCTTAGAATAAATATCCACAGTATTATCCAAAATTTCCAAACCACGGGCTACATTTGAACGCGACTCAGACTGAATATTAAGAGATGCTGCCTGAATAGAACCCAACGGATAAAGAAACTTCATTAATAAGAAACACCTTTCTTTAGCATCTAAATCCAATAACTGTAAAGCTCGCAACAACATTTCTGTGTAATCAGTTGTCAGTTTTCCATTACCCTCCTCTAAAGAAGAATCAGATACTGCAGTAGTTGACTTCATATCCACCCCAGACAAATCTACAATACCTGCATACATCTGTCCCAAAAACATCAACTCTTGCTCAATTAAAATTTCTACTCCACTACGGCCTACCCGCTCCAGTACCCCTTCTATTCCAACTTCTCCTGGCATTTTCAACAATATTCGTAGGATATTACGGCGTGTCATACCCCAAGTAGTCATCATTTTACTTACCAGAGCATCTATGGCTTCCATCGTACCAATTTCACCAATAGCACTCCAAGCCTGTAATCGGAGTAAATCAGACTTCTGATGCTCATCTGCCAACTCTACCAACATAGGAATCGCATCACTACCTAATCTGACTAATGCTTGTAATGCTGCTTCCCTAGTTGACTTATAAGATAAACCCTTTAATAGAGAAGAGTAGTAGCTCTCCAAATGAGTAGAAGCGATCGCATCCATGCAATACTTTCGCACTCGTAAAGATTCATCCTGTAATAAACTAGGAATATACAATCGTAAACCTTGTAAGTAATCTGCTTCTCCCAAAGCTCGAACACCCATTACTCTTTCCTTTTCTTGCTTGGAAGTAATCATCCTTCTTAAAACATTAGTCGCTTCAGCTTTTTGTTCTCGAGCACCTCGACGCATAATTAAAGCTGCTGCTGTACCTCTTACTACTGGGTCTACTGAAGGTTGTAAATACGGTTGCAATTGACTCATATTCGGTTCTGATTCTGCGAGCCAAATGTAGCGTAAAGCTAAAGCCAAGACTTCTGGTGGTAATGTTTTCTGAGTTAACGAGCGCACTTCTTCTATGTAAGCGGGGTTGGGGTGATTTAACATTGCTTCCAGACTTTTGCATTGTAATGCAGGTGACATCATTGGCAATAGTGGAGCTAAAGTTTCGCCTACATTTTTTTTGTCTATTTGACTAAGTAACTCTATGCAGGAGCGTTTATCTTCTTCTGCGGAGCCTTTTTCCAAAGTTTCTACTACAGAGCGTTTTAGTGCCCGCATATCCACATCTAAAAGACCAAATCTTCCTTTGCCGGCACTTCTAACTAATAAGCCTACGTATTGGGATCTAATCAGCCAGATTACTCCTAACCAGAGCAAACCGGATGCAATGATAGCAATGACAAATACTAAACCTTGCTGGTCTTGAAACTGACCTTGATTAGGGTCTAATATTAATTTACATAACCAGAGAATTGCTAATATAATTACCCCGCTCAAACCCGTAGAAAATGGTTCGGCCACACCATTCACCATTGTTTGAACATCACTGCGAATATTTTCTGGCAGAGGTTGAAACAAAACTGGTCCGGTAGTTTCAATTAATGTATAGTGTAGTAACTCATCTAGAAACCTCAGAATTACTAATCCTATAAATACCGAAAAGAATCCTGTGATTACACCAGTAAAAGAGAATAACCCTAAAGCTATTGCTCCTAGTGGTAGCACCATTGCTGTACCAAAAACTCCGATTCTTTCTACCAGACGACTAGAAGCAAACCATTGAGTTGGGACTTGACAGGTACTCAAGATTCCTTCAAACAAGCCCAAGAAACTTGCTATTTTACTTGCTCCATCGACAGATTGATTTTGTAATTCTAGTTGATAAAAGAATTGAAAGTCAATTAATACATACAGGACTTCTGCTATCACAAAAAATATAATTAATGGCAATATATAACCTTGTAGAGGCCCTTTGATTCTCCGAGTAGAAAATTCTTCCTCATCTTCTTCTGGTATCCAACGGCTGGAGTCAGGAAAAGACTGTTTATACTTCTCTGACAAATATAATAATATTCCAGATCCAACTACTACCATTAAGCCTGACACGATTGTGACATTATCGAGGCTAACAAATTTCAATATTAAAGGTAAAGAAAATCCACTAATTACCCCTGCTACTAAAAAACCACTACTAATTATTGGATATGTCCGCTTAATTTCTCTAATATTAAATAATTGATTAGCTGTGATTGAGGTATTAAGATCGTTAAGCAAGTAACTAGCTTCTACCCACAACCACATGAGAAAGGTAGTAAGAAAAGCTATACTAAGACCTGCTATCTGTATACTCTGAACACCTATACCAAAGCGAAATAAAAATAAGGGAACTGCCATTAGCAATAGAATTACTACTATTACTCGACGCAGAGGTATAATTTTTTGTAACCATGAATAAACAAAGCCCAGACCTGAACCTATTCCGGCACTAGCAATATATATCCAAGGTAGTTTATCAGCACCATACTGGTCTAAGAATAGACTAACTGTACTCAGTTCTAACCAAACTAACCCTACAGAAGTAAGAGTATATACTGCAAACATTAGCAATGTTCGCTCTACTTCCTCAGAACGAAGATTGAGGGATAGTAGCAATTTATGTCCTAATCCTGTAGAACCTTTTAACCTTGTCAGTTCCATGTAGTTTGCTGAATTTAGCTAAAGTTTATACTTCATCAAGTATACTTGTGTCTTGCTTGATAATTTAAATCCTCTCCTAAGAAATCTTAGGAGAGGATACAGATTTAATATATAAGGAAGGTGGTATAAACAATTAGCTCTAACCAATGATGCTGCCGTCAAGGGAACCTATGGCTAGCATAATGGACATTAGTTAGGCTTTTGATCCTCAGGTAACAGTTACTCAATTAGGGCAGTGCGAACTTCATTGAGGACATTCGCCAGAGACAGTCTTTTATACTGAAGTATGCACCCTGCATCACTTAAATCTTTTTTAGAAAGTATCTGACAGAATGAATCTCACACTGAAAATGTTGAGTATGTTACTTTCTGCTGAAGGAAGCTAAAAAATTATTATTTTGCCTGACTTTGAAGTTCTCAATACTTTAAGTATCCAATTTTACTTTTTAGTTTTAGGGGATAATAACATCATCATACTTCGTCCCTCCCTCTTAGGAGCTTGTTGAACTTCAGCAACATCTTCTAAGTCTTGTGCCATCCTTTTCAATAATTCTTCAGCAAGGTTAGTATGCTGTGACTCCCGACCTCGGAATGTAATAGTAGCCTTGACTTTATCACCATCCTCGAAAAAGCGTTTGGCTTGATTTATGCGAACTTGATAGTCATGCTCCTCAATTTTATAGCGCATCTTCACTTCCTTAACTTCTGCGTTATGCTGCTTCTTCTTGGCTTCCTTTTCTTTCTTTCCCTGCTCATACTTGTACTTACCGTAGTCCATTATTTTGCAAACTGGTGGGTCAGCTTTATCACTGACCATCACTAGATCGAGATCCTTTTCTTCGGCCATCCGTACGGCGTCTCTTGTCTCTAAAATTCCTAATTGAGAGCCATCTGAATCAATAGCCCTAACTTTGGAAACTCGAATATTGTTGTTAATTTGAGGTTGATTACGATTATTTTTTTGTTCTATTCGCATTAACTGGTATATCAAAACAACTTTAAAACATCCATGCTTTTAAAAAAACATTGATTCTGTCAATGAAACACCTACAGTCAAAGCAATTGATTTAATGTAGGCTGCTGTTGTCAACTCCCTCCGTCCGAAGGAGTTGAAATTTTAGATTGTAGTAGTTTATGACTTGACAGACAGACAAGTATGAACACTTTATGAGATTCAACTCCCTACGGCTTTTCGCAAGATTTAAGAGGCAAGAGTCAAAATTAAGGCCATAAATTGGTTTGAGTACCCCACTATATTTTTTTTAATTAGTGGTTTGCGTTTTGCTTTTCATGTCGCGGAGCATTTTATGCCACTGCCTTCGACATTATAAGGAGGCAGGTAAAATCCCCCACTATATGCCTTCCCTCTTGCCTTTTTGCTTTTTGCCTTTAAGTAGGTGCTTTATAAAATTGAGATCAAGAGCGTCACAATGTGACATTCTGACCTTGTAAAGACGTTACATGGAACGTCCCTAAAGCTTGAATTAAGGCAGTTTGGGGTCTTACGTCTACAAATGTTAACAGTTAAACCGACCGCATTCCTTAAATTAAGAAAATTAATTTATTTCTACAGCCTTTTAGTCACCCAAGCAACTGTTCAACTCTATCTGAATTATAGCAAAAGAAAACTTTGAAAGTAAAAATCAACCTTGGCGATTGATTCCACGGTGAAGTTTGCACTTTCATACCCAAGGCTGCTTCGACGGGAAGCTAATACTTGGTTAAGTTACGAGCTCCCACACTAGGCAAATCTTAATACTTAGAAATATGAGTAATACTACCAGCAACTGGCAAAAAAAGATAGGTAATCAACGAAACTGGGTATGGCGGGGCTGGCAAACTCGCTACACTTATGTTCGATGCCAAAGTAATTGTGAAAATATGGAAGGCCATCAGTCCGAAAATGCCCCTATGCTACTTTTACATGGTTTTGGAGCCTCAATAGGCCATTGGCGACAAAATATAAGTGTACTGAGTCAAAGACACACAGTCTATGCCTTGGATTTATTGGGTTTTGGAGCTTCAGAAAAAGCGATCGCTAACTATGATGTTAACTTTTGGGTAGAACAAGTATATGAATTTTGGCAGACTTTCATTCAAGTACCGGTGATCTTGCTCGGTAATTCTACTGGTTCATTAATTTCTATAGTAGCAAATGCTACTTATCCAGATATGGTAGAAGGGCTAATAATGATTAATTTACCTGATCCAGGGGCTCAAGCAGAAGCAATTCCACCTTGGCTCTTACCTACTGTTGAGTTGATTCAAAATATGGTTGCTTCTCCATTGTTATTGAGGGCTTTATTTTTGATTGTGCGTAGACCATCAGTAATTCGTCGTTGGGTTAAACTGGCTTATAGTAATCCCGATCTGATTACAGAAGAATTGGTGGAAATTTTAGCAAGGCCACCACGCGATCGCGGCGCTAGCCGTGCTTTTTGTATTTTATTTAAGATTATGGGTAGTACAAAGTTAGGCCCTAGTGTAAAAACTGTACTTCCGGCATTGAAAACTCCTATGCTGTTAATTTGGGGCAAGCAAGATTTATTCATTCCTCCTAAGCTGGCTAATCCTAGTCAATTTACCCAGCTTAATCCCCATTTACAATTGATAGAAGTAGATAATGCTGGTCATTGCCCCCATGATGAACGTCCTGAAATAGTTAATCATCTCATTCTTGATTGGATTGCCCAACAAAAACAGCAGAATATTTAGCATTCTCCTGGAGAAGCCCGATACTAAAAATTTGGCGTTACTGATTCATGACTTACGCAACATAACTATAGATAGTGTTAACATTAGGAATATAGACCAATTAATACAGTACATATAGCGGTAATGCGTAAGTCCTGTTATTGTTACCTTCTGGCCATCCTAATCAAACGTGAGTTCGACGGATTTTGAATCGCTAAACTTTCGACTCAGTAAACTTTATAGGTTATATTGGTGAAATTATTATTCTCAACTACTAGAACTTAATGGCAAGAAGTGAGGAATTAGTAGGCGATTCCGGAACAGCGAGCTTTGCTACGCACATGAAACGCGAATCGCTAAATAAAAAGAATTTATTTTCAACAACTTCGGTGTATTGAAATCAATTTTACTAGAGGTAAAATCTCAAAAGGCATACTGCATAATGATTTACAGATTTTTATTTTTGCCGAACTCACGTTAATCAAATCGCTGCGGTGGAAAAAGTATTGGCAGCTCCAGATTTAGCTTTAATTCAAGGCCTACCTGGTACGGGCAAAACTACGGTGATTGCTGAAATTTGTTATCAAGTTGCTCTGCGTGGTGGGCGGAGGCATGGTAGTTTCTACTTATTTGGTAGTCTCCTAAGGAACCATCACGTTCCCCACCTCCCATGGAAATCCCAGAATGGGGATTTTCACCCCATCCGGCTTCCGAAAACCTCAATCTTTCCCATTTGGGCTCTCATGTGATTTTAATCATGACAGCGACTGT